>JAZONU010000035.1:0-4271 GCA_045654605.1 Candidatus Caccoplasma sp.
TAACGAAAAACGCGATTGGAGAGACCATACACCGGCAGAGGGCTTGCCAATAATGTCGCCATATAGTTCAGTAATGTACCAAGCAGATATGGGCGATGTTCAATCTAAAGAGATTGCCATAGAGCCTATATCTATAGTAAGCAGAACAAAATCATCAGACGACGTGTTTGCAAGAGCATATATAGCAATAGATGAGGCTAACCCTGCTAAGATATTCTTAAGTGAGGAGAGTTCAGAAAACTTTGTTGTAAATGAAGATGCGTGGTGTATGGAATCGTTGAACGCATCAACACCCGCAGCATACTTCAATATTCAAGGAGCAAATGCAAAAGTATCTGTTCAGCCTGTGGCAAACGAGTTACCAATGACAGTTTACACCGGAGCAGGAACAACTCACCGTATTGCATTAACTGCAACTGACGGAAACTACGATGTATATCTAAAAGATGCAGTAACAGACGAAGTTGTTTGCTTAAACGATGAAGATTACACATTTACAGCAAAAGCAAAAACAACAATAGCCAACCGCTTCACAGTTTCAATGGTTGAACCAACAGGCATAGTTGAAACAGGAAAAGTTGAAGGAACAATCAAAGCAGTTGTTTCAGACAATGTAATCACATTATTCGGAACAGAGGAAGAGGAGCAAATCTCACTTTACAATGCAAACGGAATGTTGTTAGCCAACACAGTTGCAGAGGATGGTGTAACTCGCCTTGAAACTTCTGCAACTGGAGTAATCATTATAAAAGTTGCAGACCAAACTGTTAAGGTGGTTAAGTAGCCAGTTTTTAGATATTAGAAAAGCCACAAGGTTCTCATCGAGACAACCTTGTGGCTTTTTATTGCTCCAATTAGACTAATTAGTCATATTGGTCTAATTAGCCAAACAAACTAAAAACTAACAACTCTTAAATCTTAAACTCCTCAACACTTTTAAGGTTACGAGCAATATCCTCGTCCGAAACGCCACCCACAGTAAGGTCTCCTGCATTATAGCTATCGTAGGCAGCCATATCAATTAGGCCATGTCCTGAAAGGTTGAACAAGATAACCTCTTTTCTGCCTTCCTCTTTAGCTTTAAGAGCCTTGCGAATAGCAACCGCAATTGCGTGTGATGATTCTGGAGCAGGAATAATACCTTCGCTCTTTGCAAATAGTGTTGCAGCATCGAATGCTTCAAGTTGGTTAACATCTTCGGCTCTCATTAAACCTTCTTTTTGAAGTTGGCTCACTACCGAACCTGCTCCGTGGAAACGTAAACCTCCTGCGTGAATATTTGATGGCATAAACTTATGCCCTAATGTGTACATAGGAATAAGAGGCGTATATCCGGCCTCATCACCAAAGTCGTATTGGAAGCGTCCTTTCGATAATTTTGGACACGATGCAGGCTCTGCTGCAATAACCTCAATCTCTTTACCTTCTGTTAGTTTATGACGTAGGAATGGGAATGCAATACCTGAGAAGTTTGAACCACCACCAAAACAAGCAATAATACTGTCGGGATATTCTCCTGCCATTTCCATCTGTTTCTCAGCCTCCAAGCCAATAACTGTTTGGTGAAGGTTCACCCAGTTGAATACGCTACCCAATGTATATTTACAATTAGGAGTTTGCATTGCAAGTTCAACAGCCTCAGATATAGCACAACCCAAGCTACCTTGGTTGTTTGGAGTATCAGTCAATATCTTGCGACCAGCCTTTGTTGACATACTTGGCGATGCAATAACTTGAGCACCGAAAGTTTGCATTATTGAACGACGATAAGGCTTTTGATGGTAACTAACCTTTACCATATAAACGGCAAGTTCCAATCCAAATATTTTTGAAGCCATTGATAGGGCAGCACCCCATTGTCCTGCACCTGTTTCGGTAGTAATATTTGTACAACCATCTTGTTTGCAATAGTATGCCTGAGCAAGAGCAGAGTTAAGTTTGTGTGAACCAACAGGGCTTACACTCTCATTTTTAAAATATATATGAGCAGGAGTATCCAAAGCCTTCTCCAAACCTGTAGCTCTTACAAGAGGAGTCGGACGCCAAATTTTATATAAATCGCGTACAGGTTCAGGAATTTCAATCCACGCATCAGTGGTGTTAAGTTCTTGTTTAACAAGTTCTTTTGCAAATATTTGTTGCAAGCTCTCTTCGGTAACGGGCTTTCTTGTTTTGGGGTCCATCATCGGAAGAGGTTTATTTTTCATATCAGCAACAATGTTATACCATGCTGTTGGAATATCTTGTTCAGTTAATATAAATTTTTTTGTACTCATTATTTTTACTAATTTTGTTTTAGAATTTTCATAAACGATTATACTTTTAAGTTGTCTTATAGAATGACAATAAAGAGTATAAAGTGCAAAAATACTACAAAACTATTTTAAGACAAAGCATTAACATAAAAATAATGTTTAAAAGTGATGAATAAAATTTCTTTAATATCCATTATCCTGGTAATAGGAGTATTTACATTATCGGCAGAGGAGAGTGAAAAATGGTCGTTGGATAGATGTATCAACTATGCTATTGAGAATAACATAAAGTTGCAACAAAGTAGAATAATCTACGAACAGAGTAAGATTGATGTAAAGACAGCTAAGGCAGATATGTATCCGTCGCTCTCGTTCAGCACCGATCACAACGTAGTTAACCGTCCGTTTTCCGCAAATAGTAACACCGTAAGCGGAAGCGAGATTATTTCAAGTAATCAAAAAACAACCTATAACGGAAGTTATGGAATAAATGCCAATTGGACAGTTTGGAATGGAAACAAACGTCGCAATTTTATAAAGCAGAGTAAAAACGAAAGTGAAATAGCAGATTTAAGTGTTGCAGAATCAGAGAATCTATTAAAAGAGCAGATAACACAACTCTATGTTCAAATACTCTATGCAACAGAGGCAGTAAAAATAAATGAAAACACATTAGAGGTAAGTAAAGCAACTTATGCACGAGGAAAAGAGTTGTATAACGTAGGCTCGTTGTCTAAAGTCGATTTGGCTCAATTAGAGACAGAGGTGGCAAACGATGAGTATCAGCTTGTTATGAGTAAGAATGAACTCCGAAACTATATGCTCGATTTAAAACAATATCTCGAAATTCCGGGTATAATACCTATGGAGTTACAAATTCCAAATTTAGACGATGCCGATATATTATCTCCATTACCCGAAGTTAACGATATATTTTTACTTGCACTAAAATTGCGTCCCGAGATAAAAAGCGTAGAATTAAGTATTGAGAGTTCAAAATTAGATATAGCAATAGCCAAAGCAGGTTATTATCCCGAGATATCAATTAATGCATCGACAGCAAGTAATACAAATAGTGCAAGTGCCGATAATTGGGGTGAGCAAATGAAATTAGGGTGGAACAATATGATAGGGGTAAACCTATCATTACCCATCTATGACAATCGTCAAACAAAAAGTGCAAAGCAGAAAGCTGAGTTACAATATACCTCAACTAAAATTGAGAAGCAAAATATACAAAAAGAGTTGTATCAAAAAATAGAGACAATGTGGCTTGAGGCAGACAATGCACAAAAACAATATATAGTAGCATCGTCAAAAGTAAAGAGCAGTAAAACAAGTTACGATATGGTAAACGAGCAATTTACACTCGGAATGAAAAATATTGTAGAGCTACTAACCGAGAAGAATAACTATCTATCGGCACAACAAGAGGTAATACAGGCAAAATATATGGCGATATTAGAGAGAGTATTACTCAACTTTTATGCAGGAAACCCAATAGAATTATAATAAACAAATATACACTATGAGCAAAAGAAAAAAAATCATCATTACAATATTGATTCTTGTAGTAGCAGGAGCTATATGGTGGATGTTATCATCAAATGAGGAGAATGATAAAATAGAGTTTGTTACATCAAAAGTAGTAAGAGGAGAAATAGGAAGCTCGGTAACTGCAACGGGAACAATAGAACCTGTAACCGAGGTGGAGGTAGGAACACAAGTATCCGGAATAATAGATCGCATATATGTCGATTACAATTCAGTAGTAAAGAAGGGGCAACTAATTGCTGAAATGGATAAAATAACACTTCAAAGCGAACTATTATCTGCACAGGCACAATACGATGGTAACAAGGCAGAGTATGAGTACCAAGAAAAATTATACAACAGAAACATTATATTGTTCGAGAAAGAGCTCATTAGCGAAACTGACTATGAGCAAAGTGTATATAACTATCAACGCTCAAAAAGTGCATACGAGCAAAGTTCTGCAGCATTAGCAAAAGCAGA
>JAZONU010000036.1:0-12205 GCA_045654605.1 Candidatus Caccoplasma sp.
CTTCCTCAACTTCGTTACTCAAGAATTACCGCAAGCATCGACTTAATCGGTAAATCAGACGAAGAGATTATGGCTCTTGTTGCTACTGACCCAAGAGAACTTAACGTAGAGGGGCTTCTTTACGCTGGTACATTGTCAACAGACAAAGAGCAACAACTTTACATCTATGCTAAAGCTGCTGAGTACTTCCCAAGCGACTACCGCGCATTCAACAACGCTGGTATGGTTTGCTTCGAAATGGGTAAATTCTCTGACGCTAACGCATGGTTTGAGAAAGCTGCAAACATCTCTGCAAACTCTGCTCAAGTTCAAATGAACCAAGGTCTTATTGCTCTTAAAGCTGGAGACCAAGAGAAAGCTGCTCAATGCTTCGGTAACGCTGCTGCTTTGGAAGAGACTAAAGAGGCAACAGGTGTTCTTTACTTAGAGAAAGGTGAGTACCAAAAAGCTGTTAAAGCATTTGGCGACACAAAATCAAACAATGCAGCTATTGCTCAAATTTTAGTTAAAGATTATGCAACTGCTAAAAACACTCTTGATGCTGTTGCTAATCCAGACGCTATGACATACTACTTGAAAGCAGTTATCGGTGCTCGCACTAACAACGAGACTGAGCTTGCTAAAAACCTTCGTCAAGCAGTAAACATCTGCGAGAAAATGAAAGTTGAGGCTGCTAACGATATTGAGTTCGCTAACTACGATATCACAGGCATTATCGCTGAATAATTTATTCTAAAATAAATTCTCAAAAGAGGTTACTTCGGTAGCCTCTTTTTTTATTCCCTTTTTTCAAGAATAACCACAATCTGTATCAATCAGTACAGAAGCACTTCGGTATCAAACTTTCAAAAAAACAATTGTCAACTAACTTTGTTTTTTTGATAAAATAGAAGAATATTTTCTTCGAGAATTCGATTAAAATAATTAACTTGCAAAAAATTAAAAAAAGAGATAATGGAAAAGCTTAATTGTATTATTGACAACTTTTTGTTAGAGGGCAAAATCGCTGAGATAAAACCTCTTGGTAACGGACTTATTAATACTACATACGCTATTATTACCGAGGGCGATAGTGATAATTATGTATTACAATGCATAAATCATAATATATTTAAAGATGTTGATTTACTTCAAAACAATATAAAAGCCATCACAGATCAGATTGAGAAAAAGTTGATTGAAAAGGGCGAAACTGATATTAAACGTAAAACTCTTCAAACTATTCCCACCAAAGATGGCAAACTATATTACTTCGATGGAGAGAAATATTGGCGTGTAACAATTCTTATTCCTAATGCTATTACTTTTGAAAGCGTTACTCCCGAACTGGCATACCAAACAGGTTTAGCTTTTGGAGAGTTCCAATATATGCTTTCTGAACTTTCAGAACCATTAGGAGAAACAATACCCGATTTTCACAACATGGAGTTCAGATTAGAACAATTTGACGAGGCTATTGAAGAAGATAGAGCTGGAAGAGTTGATGCCATGATGGAGATTATCGAGGAGATTGACGACAGAAGAGAGGAGATGTGTAAAGTTCAAAGACTTTTCCGCGAAGGCAAATTTCCTAAACGCATTACTCACTGCGATACAAAGGTAAACAACATTCTTTTTGATGAAAATGGCAAGATTTTATGCGTTATCGACCTTGACACAACCATGCCGGGCTTTGTTCTATCAGACTTTGGAGATTTCATCAGAACTGCAGGTAATAAAGGTAAAGAGGATGACACAGATTTGAATGCCGTTGGCGTTGATATGGATATTTTCAAATCATTTGCTAAAGGTTATATTGAGAGTGCAGGCAAATTCTTAACCGAAATTGAAAAGAATATGTTACCATACGGAGCAAAGTTGCTAACATATATGCAAACTGTCCGTTTCTTAACCGATTATCTAAACGGGGATGTTTATTACAAAATTCAATATCCAGAGCATAACAAACAACGCACTCTTGCTCAATTTAAACACCTCAGAAGTATTGAAGAGCATGAGGAAGAGATGAATAAATTTATTGCATCACTATAATTTCATAGGGACAAAAAGACAAAAGCGAGAGGATTATATCTTCTCGCTTTTATTGTATTCATATAGATAAATGGTAAACTACATTATCTCCAAATCAAACTCTTTATAGAGAGTTACTATATTGGGATTTTTACTTACAATATAGTTGAGTTTGTCTAATGGTGAGAATATTGCCTCTTTTGCTATTGCCTCCATAACCTCAATCTCCATATCTATATGTGTATTATTCAATCTTGCCCTTAAATATGGCAAGAGAGAGTCTTTACGATCTCTTAATCGTTGTTGCTGATCTGCATTTGTTACCACCACTTTAAACTTAAAGTTCTCTTTAAGTTCAAGTGTACAATTTTTCATTGTATTCACTAATATTGTTTCGGTTGGTATTGTTGCTGTATAATCCATCCATGCACCACGCAACTGCTCTTTTGTGAATTGAGTCGAAGACTCTGTAGTAGGTAACTCTCCTCCATTTATAGGCTGTTCGGATACCTGCGATTTCAGTATAGATATTGTACCTACCTGTTTTAGAGGCTTTTTATAGCTATTCGAAATAGAACGGATTTTTACTTCGCTTGTTTTATTGACAACAACTTGTGGTGTTCGTGTTGGTAGCACACCCTTCTCCACAGGAGATGGAGCTGTGCTTTGTTCTATTTTAGATGGAATTTCGGAAGCTATTGTTTCGAGCGTATAATCTTCCCACCAATAGGGTTCTTCTACTTGGTCAGATTTTTTTTTTTGATTGAGCTGACTTATTTTTATAAGTGATAGCTCAACCATCAAACGTTTATTACTGCTTACTTTATAATTGAAGTCGCAGGTACTCGAAATATCTATCGCCCTATATAAGAAGTCATTTGTACATTTGGCAGCCTGTTCAGAGTATTTCTTTGCTACACTCTCCCCTACCTCTAACAACGGTATTGTTACAGGGTCTTTACTTACCAATAAATCTCTAAAATGGTTACTTAATCCAGACACAAAATATTGTGCTTCAAATCCGTTCTTTAAAATCTCATCGAATATCAAAAGCACTTCGGGTACATTTCCCTCCAAAAAAGCATCTGTCAATTTAAAGTAATAATCGTAATCTAAGAGGTTAAGATTTGATATTACGCTCTTATAGGTTATATCCCCTCCTGAATATGCAGCCATTTGATCGAAGACAGAGAGAGCATCCCTCATTCCGCCATCACTCTTTTGGGCAATAACAGATAGAGCCTCCTCTTCATAAGATATACCTTCGCTTTGTGCTACATATTTAAGATGTTCTACCGTATCAGAAATTGATATGCGTTGAAAATCATATATTTGACAACGCGACAATATAGTTGGTAATATTTTATGCTTCTCTGTTGTAGCTAATATAAATAGTGCATGATGTGGTGGCTCCTCCAAGGTCTTTAAGAATGCATTAAATGCAGCTGGAGACAACATGTGTACCTCATCAATTATAAACACCTTGTATTTGCCCAATTGTGGCGGAATACGAACCTGATCTATAAGTTGGCGGATATCTTCAACTGAGTTATTAGATGCAGCATCTAATTCGTGAATATTATATGAACGTCCTTCGTTAAACGATTGACACGATTCGCAACAATTACAAGCCTCTCCTTCGGGAGTGGGATTACTACAATTTATAGATTTTGCGAAAATTCTTGCACATGTGGTTTTTCCTACACCACGAGGTCCACAAAAAAGATATGCATGAGCAAGTTTATTTGTCTGAATGGCATTTTTTAGTGTATGAGTAAGCGAACGTTGCCCCACAACCGACATAAACGTGGTTGGGCGATATTTACGTGCCGATACTATATAATTTTCCATTCTTTACATATTTTTTAAAGATTGCTATAAAATCAACCTCCGATTTTTAAACAATCTCCATATCCTATTTGCTCAACGCGAAGTTACTATTTTTTTAGTTATTGCACAAAACTATTACATATTAAATGAGAGTGGCAATAAACTTTTTGCTGACTCAATTATATATGCCTCATCTTTTGCAAAGACTATTATGCGAATTGGAGAGAGTTGACGTCTTTCATACTCAAGCAACACCTGCCTACATGCTCCACACGGAAATGCAAAAGCCTCCTCATTTTTATTCCTATCGTATGCGGTTATTGCAATAGTCCCAATCTTGCTATTAGGATTTTGTGCTGAAGCAGAATAAAGAGCAACTCTTTCGGCACACATCCCCGAAGGATATGCCTCATTCTCTTGATTGCTTCCTATTATTGTATTACCTTCACAAGCTACCGCAGCTCCAACACAAAAATTAGAATAAGGAGCATAGGCACCCTCTAATGCCTCTTTTGATTTAGCTATTAGATTTTTATCCCCATCTGATAACTCAATATAGGGGTAAATGCTTATCTTTGCATGCAAATCTATCTCTTTCATATTTACATTTTTTCTATTGCGAAGGTAATGAAAATTATTTCAATTTCTAAATTAAGATATATATCAATAAGTTTTTTTTCAATCGTTATCTTTTTATTGGCACCTATTTCGAAAGGTGTTGCACAACAGCAAAACAAGACTTACCTTGATTATATTGAAAAATTTAAGGACGAGGCCATTCGTCAACAAGCGAAGTACAAAATACCGGCAAGTATAACTTTAGCTCAAGGTTTATTGGAATCAGGAGCGGGAAGAGGCAAACTTGCTATGGAGTCAAATAACCATTTTGGCATTAAATGTCATGGTGTATGGAATGGAGAAAAGGTTTATCATGACGATGATGAAAAGGGTGAATGTTTCAGAAAATATGACAACCCATTCCATTCATACGAAGACCACTCTATTTTTTTAACATCAAGGAGCAGATATGCAGAACTTTTTAGCTTGAAAATTACAGATTATAAAGGATGGGCTAATGGTTTAAAAAAATGTGGCTATGCAACAGATAAAGCCTATGCAAGCAAACTTATTGGTATTATAGAGTTGTACAATCTAAACAAGTATGATACAGAGTCGCTACCAAAACGCGAAAAGAAAAAGGCTGTTAAAACTTTACATACCCCATACACCTCATGGGAGCTACTATATATAGAGACTCATCAAGGGGATACGTTTGAGAATATTGGTAAAGAGTTTGGCATAAAAGCTCGCAAATTGGCCAAATATAATGATTTGCCTAAAGATATTGTTCTGAATGAGGGTACAATCATATACTTGGAAGAGAAGAATAAATACTCTAAAAAAGGATATAAATTCCACATTGTTAAAGAGGGAGAATCGTTACACTATATTGCTCAAAAATATGGAATGAAGCTATCTTCAATATACTCTCTTAACAATATTAGCTTTGACTATATACCCAAAGTCGGAGATACTCTTAAACTTAATCGCAAAATAAAATAACCACTTCACATAAAAAATATAGGCAACTTTTTAGTTGCCTATCTCTTTATATCATTCTTTTAAATTCCTCCCTTATATCTCTCTCCAAATGAGAAACTTAATCCCAATGATGTATTAACATGGAATTTATTAATAGGCAAGTAATATTCAGGTGTTAATTTTATTCCGGGATAACAATCCACTGCAAGGAAGAGATTAAATCCTTTAGGACAAATGCTTAATAAGGCTCCAAACGACCCTCCCATATTAGATATTGTTCCATTCAATGACATCATAAATGCCTTTTTAGCACGGAAGTTTGCAACCAACATTCCTTCTGCATATATTTCGCTACCAAAGCGAGTGTGCGACAAAACGCCTAATGATATTGCATTATTCAAAAACGAATATTCTGCACCCACGTTTAACGAAGCTTTTAAAAAAGATGTTATTTCCGGCTTTTCTACCTCTTTAAACTCTACCATATCTGAGAATTCAGAACCCACATCATCAATATCCTCATTATCCATATCTACTCCATCATATACAATTCCTGACGAGATAGTTTCAAAAGACTTATTATGTTTCCAAAGCATAAATCCTAAATCGTTCAACGATGCAGATATTTCCAAATCTTTTATGGGACGATATGTAACTCCAAGATCAAATGCAAGACCTCCTCCTGCTATACCAAATTGAGAAGAATTAAACTCAAGTTCATCAATAACCTCATACTCTTCATTTTGATTATTCGTTTCCATTGATTCTTTTAATTCTAATCCTTTTAGTGCAATATTTGCAGAACCTTTACTATCGATAATCCATTTTGAGGTAACATTATCCATTGTAATATCCATTTTATCGATATTCAAATCTGCACTTGCCAAACCTACCAAACCCTTCACTTTTGCTCCAATGGTCCACTTTTCATTAATTTGGTGCGAATGGCCCAATGCTAATTGAGCATAGGCTCTTGAGTTAAAATTGATATCACGAATTCTATATGTTGTTGGAGCGGTAGTAGATTGTCGTCCTACCTTTAAGAATTCAAATATCTCCTTTGGCATTTGAATGCCGGATGACGAGTGTATTGAGATATCGAAAGTATTAAATCCATTCCACTTATAGAACCCAAAAGATAAGATATCCATATTAAAATCAGTAACCATTTTATTTTGAGAACTTAAACTTCCTAAAAACTCTTTCGAGTCAACTTCAGTGTTCAAGAAATTTAATAGTTCGCCACTCTCAGAAGGATATAAGAATGTTCCTACTCCTACATTACTACTCATTCCCAAATTAACGTTACCCAAAAGTGGGAAGCTTACATATCCATACTCACTCGACAATGCCGGATTCAACTTATGACGGGTTGTAACTCCTTCAAGAAAATAGGCAGAGTGGGCTGTTTGTGCATTAGTGGGAGCAACCATTACTGTTGCAAACAATGCAACAATTACAATTTTTATATATGTTTTCATATTCATCTTCTATTTACAGGTTATCAACGTTTAAATCTAATCCCTCTGGCAACTCTAAATCGATATTCATATTTAGAGTCTGATATTTTGAAATAACTCCTTTATCTGGGAATAACACCTCAACGGTCCAATCCATTCTGTCTATTTTTTGTATTTGCCCCGGAACTAACTCATGAATTTCTATCTGCATATTTGTTTCGGCTGGAACAACATTCTCTGTTATCTCTGTTGTTTTTGAAGCCTTTATCTTTTCTGGTATTACCACTTCTATTCCTTCAATCTTATCGCCATTAACATCTAACATTGCAACAGATAATGCCATCTCCGCTGGGAAACCATTTAGAATTTTAGCTTTAGCGTAGATTGTTTTTGCTGAGATATATTCAAATAGATCTGTATTCAAATCTGTAATTGATTCAGAATAGATTATTTTAGTATTCTCTTCTAACATAAATGGAATACGTACTTCATAATTTATATCTGCATAATATGGTTCACCCAAATAAAAGTCATAGATGTGATTAGGATCTGTATATCCTCTTCCCGATACTTCGATATATGCTGGTATATGTTTTGCCACCATTCCCAAATTTTCACACTCAACAAAATCGTATCCTAAATTATCAAGTTCGGGAATTCTTTGACAAGCCACGTACTCGTAATTTATTGTAGGTCCGGGTGTATCGTGATCATCACCGGGAACTGCAATATGTCCAACTTTTATCTCTATCTTTTCTCCATTATCATCAAAAATATCATTTCCGTTCTCATCTTTTGGAACTAAAGTTATATCTGCATATACTTCATCCATAGGTATTGTAGTTTCAATTACTATGGGGATATATGGATTAGTTAAAATAAGAGATGTTTCTGGAGATTTAAGGAACTCGGGCAACGAACCAATATAGACCTTTTCATTTTCCAGCTCATCTTCTAATGTTGCATTTCCCAATGCTTCATCCATATATACTTCTGGAATAAATACACTTGGGGCTATTTTAAGAGTTTGAGAAGTTGCAGCTTCGCTGTTTGAAATAGACAAAGAGATGTTTCCTTCAATTTTTACATCTTCGTCAATAACTATTTTATTATTGACAAATTTTTCTGTTCCGATATAAAGTCCTTTTAATTTTACGCCTATCTCTACCTCGTTAGAGTTCACCTCTCCATTAAGCATTAATATATTTGAATTTTCATTAGTTGTTACCGCAATATTTCCTGACGCTGTAATATTTTCTTTATCAATTATCAATACCGATGGTAACTCTAATCTATAGTTCTCAAATTTTATTTTATCAACCTTCAATCCCGATTGCCCTGAAATTGGAGTTCCTGCGGCATCCAATACCTCAAATTTTATTGTAGATACCCAATCATCATGAGTATATACTCTTTCAATATAAGTTACATGAGAATCGATTGTTGCAGTTTCAACATGTATATTTGCATTATATGATGTTATCTCACTTGGCAAATCAAAAGTCAAACTTCCTGAAGGAAGTGCTACATCAACACTCTTTATTGTCCCAAAATTTAGTTTCTGCTCTGATACTTTGACCTTATCAACAATTGTCAATTCAAGAGAAAGTTTCTCCCTGTTGGTAGCAAACTCATACACTCCTCTTTCATTTAGCACAATCTCATCTTCAGATGATACTAAATCATCAAAATATAGATCTCCAGACTGTAATAAAGGGAGAGATACACCATTTTCAAAAAGATGCACATCTTCTGAAATGTTATCTAAATCATACCTGTCATCAACACATGACATCGTTGCCATAACAGCCACAAAACAACCTATAGCACAAAGGACTCTTTTACACTTCATATTATTATCGTTTTTTATCGTTTCTATCCTATATTATTTAATTATTGTTAAATAATTTCTTAAACACAAAGATAAGAACTCTTAAAAGATAATAGCAAATATTTTTTTAGTTTTTTTTAAACTTAAAAGAGAAATTTTGTTTTTATAGCTATTAAACCTTTCCTTCTCTTTTATGTCAAAGAGTAAAAAATAGCAAAATGAAGAGATATTTTAAATACCTTATATACTCTATTCTTATATCGCTCTCAACATTTGATGCTAATGCTCAATTTTGGGGATCAATTTCGGGCATAGTAAAAGATGAATTAAAAGAGCCTGTTCCTCAATCTGATATTAAAGTTTTAAATAGTAAGGATAGTAGCTTTGTTAAAGCCTCCCTATCTTCAGAAAAGGGTAGATTTAGAATTACAGGACTACCTTTAGGCGATTATATTGTCTCTTTTTCATATTTAGGTTATAAAACCCATTATAAAAATGTCTCTATTGCAATCGGGCATGAGAACATAAATATGGGAACCATAGAGATAACACCAGACAATATCTTGCTTTCTGAAGCTATTGTTGTTGGAAAAACTCCTGATATTATTGCAAAAGAGGATACCATCGAATTTAATGCTGCTTCATACAAGACTCAACCCAATGCCGTAGTTGAGGATATGATAAAGAAAATGCCAGGTATTGAAATTGATGATAATGGAAAGATTACTGCAAACGGCAAAGAGATTAAAAAGATTTTAGTTGACGGTCAGGAATTCTTTTCGAACGACCCAAAGGTTGCCACAAAAAACCTTCCTGCCAATATGGTGGATAAGCTTCAAGTTATTGATAGGAAATCGGACGAAGCCAGATTTTCTGGAGTTGATGACGGAGAGGAAGAGACAGTTATAAATCTTACCGTAAAAAAGGGTATGAAAAATGGGTGGTTTGGAAATATTCAGGCCGGCGGTGCCACCGATGCTCGTTATGAGGGTATGCTTATGGCAAACTACTTCAAAGATAGCAACCAATTAACTCTATTGGCAGGAGCAAATAACACAAATAATATGGGAGCCAACGATTTGGGTGGCTCAATGTTTTCAGGAAGCTCGCGACGAGGTCGTGGAGGATGGGGTCCTATGCAAGGAGAAAATACCTCTGTAGTAGGAGGACTCAATTTTAATGTTGGCAAAACAGATAAATTTAGAGCAGGTGGTGATGTAAAATACGCCTATACCGATATGGATTTGAAAGAGCACAGCGAAAGACAAAACTTTTTAACTGCCGATAGTACTACATACGATAACTCTGTAAAGGATAACAGAAACAAAAGCCACAACATAGAGATGAACTATCGTCTTCAATGGAATCCAAATAAATATACCCAAATTGAGTTCAGACCCAATTTTAAATTTAGTAACTCAAGAATGAGCAATACAAGTGCATCTCGTTCATACGGTATAAATTCTCTTGGGATGAATGATACCATAACCACAGGATCTTTAAACTCTTTCAGCAAAGCTCAAGGATTTGATGTTGGTGGTAGATTTAGCATAAGCCACAAACTTAAAGGCAAAGATGGTCGCCAAATAAGTTTAAGTTTAAACTATGGTTATAACGACAGCAAGGAGGATGGATATAGTTATAATAACACAAGCTACTACAAAAGCGATATTATTGAAAAGACTGATTTAAAAGATAATAATCATAGCAAAGGTGGCAGTTATGGTATCAGAGCTTCATACATAGAGCCCATAAACAAACATACAACATGGTCAATTTCTTATAATTACAGATATAACTATACCTATGCCGACAAACTTTCTTATAATATAAATAGCGATGGTTCTTTAGGGGATTTAAACCTTGATTACAGTAATAGTTTTAGAAACACTTTTCAACGCCATAGAGCAAGTACTGCCTTTAATGGTACATACGAAAAGATGACCTATAATGTGGGTCTTGATTTTGAACCTTCAAAATCGGAATCCCGCAATTTAATCGATAGCAACAGAAATGTTGATGGAAAGATGCAATTTAACTTCTCTCCATTCCTACGATATAATTACTCCATAAGTAAAAGCGACAATCTAAGAATTGATTACCGAGGAAGAACTCAACAACCATCAATATCTCAACTTCAACCAAGCCAAACAATATCGGATCCTCTTCGCAGAACAGAGGGTAATCCCGATCTTAAAGCATCTTATGACAATACATTTAGTGTCAGATACAATAGCTTTAATACAGAAAAGCAACGTTCAATGGTTCTTTTCCTTAATGCTAACTACACTATGAACAGTATTGTTAATGCCACTTTTTATGACAAAGACGGAATACAGGTTACTAAACCTGTAAATGAAAATGGTGTATGGAATATTTGGAGTATGTTCCTAACCAATATGCCTTTTAAAAATAAGAAATTTTCATTTAATAACTTTACAAGTTTTGGATGTAACAGACAAATTGGATTCTCAAATTCATTACGTAATACATCTATGAATTACAATATTAGAGAAAGGTTAGAGTTTGTTTACAGCAACACATTTGGAGATATTCGAATTGCAGGTAATGGAGGCTATCAAAGAACCAGAAACTCTATTCAATCTTCTCGAAATCAAAACACATTTGATTATGGTGCTAAATTTGCCACCACATTATATATTCCCGGAGATATAACTTTTACTACAGACATTAATTATAATGGCAAAGCGGGATACTCTGATGGTTATGATAAAGAGACTTGGTTATGGAATGCTCAAATTTCGTGGAGTTTCTTAAAAGGCAAACAGGCATCGCTTATCGTCAGAGCCTACGATATTTTAAATCAAAACAAAAATATAAGCCGAACAGTTACTGGAAACTACATCCAAGACGTTGAGACAAACAGCGTAGGACGATATGTTATGTTCTCATTTGCTTACCGATTCAATACATTTGCTAAAAACGGACAGGCAACACCCCAAATAGAGATGAACAATAGAAGAGGTCCCCATGGTGGCGGAGGAAGATGGTAATTCAATATCCTTATAAACAGAAGAAAGGAGTGCATTGATGCACTCCTTTCATTTTATATTAAGTAATAAATCTCTTAATTATAGTGCAGATACAATCTCCTCTGTATCTTTTGCAATCATCAACTCTTCATCTGTTGGTATTACAACTACTTTCACAGCAGAATCAGCTGATGAAATCACAACCTCCTCACCACGAGAGTTATTTTTCTCATCATCAATCTTAATTCCAAGATATGTCAATCTCTCGCAAATGTTTTTACGAGAATTTATCTGATTCTCTCCTACTCCTCCTGTAAATACTATAATATCAACACCGTTAAGAGCCGCTGTATATGCACCGATGTATTTTGCAATACGATAGTGGTACATATCCAACGCAAGTTTTGCTTGCTCGTTACCCTCTTTTATTGCAGCATCAATTTCACGCATATCAGAAGAGACCTCAGATACACCCATTACTCCACTCTTCTTGTTAATCAAGTTAGATAGTTGCTCTGGTGTTAAGCCCTCTTTCTCCA
>JAZONU010000037.1:0-3586 GCA_045654605.1 Candidatus Caccoplasma sp.
AGCAGGGTGGGATTTGTTTATTCTCGAAATGGATAGGCTGAATGTAAGCGGGGGAGGAGTATGTTTCTTTATGGGAAGTACCAACGAGGTATTATCTCTAATAAAAGAACGAGTTTCAAAGGAATATCCAAATATTGAGGTAAAAACATATTCACCACCATATAAACCCCAATTTTCAGATGAGGATAATGCTATAATCATATCTCAAATAAACCAAGCAAAACCAAATCTATTGTGGATTGGAATGACAGCTCCAAAACAGGAGAAGTGGATATATGAGAATTGGAATAAGTTGGATATTGATTGTCATGTTGGAGCTATAGGAGCAGTGTTTGATTTTTATGCAGGAACTGTTAAACGAGCACCTATTTGGTGGCAGAAACATAGTTTGGAGTGGTTATATCGTTTATTGAAAGAGCCAAAGCGAATGTGGAGACGATATATAATAGGTAATACACTATTTTTGTATAATATCTTTTGTGAGAAACTAAATAAAAAATGAATATAGCAGTAGTAGGAACAGGATATGTAGGTTTGGTAAGTGGCACTTGTTTTTCGGAGATGGGTGTTAATGTAACTTGCGTTGATATTGATAAAAATAAGATAGAGGCTTTGCAAAATGGTAGAGTACCAATATATGAACCAGGTTTATCAGAGATGGTAATCCGCAATCAACGTGAGGGACGTTTGTTATTTACAACATCATTAGAAGATTGCATTGACAACGTAGAGGTTGTTTTCAGTGCAGTAGGAACACCTCCTGATGAGGACGGAAGTGCTGACTTACAATATGTTTTGGCGGTTGCAAAAACATTTGGAGAGAAAATAAAAAAATATACTGTACTTGTTACAAAATCAACTGTTCCTGTTGGTACGGCAAAAAAGGTAAAGGCTGTAATCGAGGAGGAACTTAAAAAGCGAGGAGAGGATATTCCTTTCGATGTGGCAAGTAATCCTGAGTTCTTAAAAGAGGGTGCTGCAATAAAAGACTTTATGAGCCCTGATAGGGTAGTGGTTGGAGTAGAGAGTGAACGAGCAAAAGAGTTGATGACAAAACTATATCGTCCATTTCTTTTGAATAACTTTCGTGTTATCTTCACCGATATTCCAAGTGCCGAAATGATTAAGTATGCAGCAAATTCAATGCTTGCTACACGTATAAGCTTTATGAATGATATTGCGAACCTTTGTGAATTGGTTGGTGCAGATGTAAATATGGTTCGTAAGGGCATAGGAAGTGACTCTCGCATAGGGTCAAAGTTCCTATATCCTGGTTGTGGATACGGTGGTAGTTGTTTCCCTAAAGATGTAAAGGCTCTTATAAAAACAGCTGAAAGCAAGGGTTACTCTATGGAGGTACTAAAGGCTGTAGAGAGTGTTAATGATAAACAAAAATTAGTGTTATTCAATAAACTCAACAAATACTTCTGTGGAGATTTGCGAGGCAAACGCATTGCTCTTTGGGGATTGTCTTTTAAGCCTGAAACTGACGATATGCGTGAGGCAACATCGCTTGTAACAATATCTCTATTAAAACAGGCAGGAGCAATAGTAAAGGTTTTTGACCCCGTTGCAATGGAGGAGTGTAGCCGTCGTTTAGGCGATGAAGTTGAGTATGCTGAGGATATGTATGATACACTTTTAGATGCAGATGCACTACTTATCTTAACCGAGTGGAAACAATTCCGTCTGCCCAATTGGCAGGTGGTAAAGAAGGTTATGGCAAATCCTCTTATAATTGATGGACGTAATATTTACGACAGTGAAGAGTTATTGTCATTAGGATTTGAATATTATTGCATCGGAAAGTAATAAGAGATATTGATATGGGATTTAAGCAGAAACTTAAAAATAACTTTATTATAAGGGGAATATATTTTTTATTACGCGATTATTTCTTAGATTGCAGAAGAAGTCGTTTCGGCTATATCGCTGATGATGTAACTCTTATGCCTCCTTTGAGAATTAGCAATCCAGAAAATGTATATATTTATGAAGATAACTTTTTGAGAAATGCCGATATAATGGTTACAAATGCAAGGTTTATAATGAAATCTCATTGTATGGCGTCTGAAGGATTGAGAGTAACAACAGGAAATCATGCTATGGTTTTAGGCCGTTTTGCCTCTACAATAACCGAGGCGGAGAAACCTAAAGGATTAGATAAAGATGTTGTTGTGGAGTCAGATGTATGGCTTGGAAGAAATGTAACAATACTTTCGGGAGTAACAATAGGGCGAGGAGCTACCATAGGTGCTTGTTCATTAGTAAGTAAAGATATTCCTCCGTATTGTGTAGCAGTTGGTGTTCCTGCAAAACCTCTAAAATTCAAATGGACAATTGACGAAATTCTTTATCACGAGGAGCAACTATATCCCGAAGAGGAGCGATTTACTCGTGAACAACTCGAAAAAATATTTTCTGAAGTAAAAGAGAGATATCCTAAGATTAAATAAAAAGATAAAAGGTTGTAATTGAAGAGGAGTTCGAATATCGAGGATTTGAATACTTCTGTATAGTAAAATAATTTATTACAAAGAGAGAGACAGTATCAAAAGATACTGTCTCTCTCTTTGTGGGCAAAGATGGATTCGAACCACCGAAGGCGTAAGCCAGCAGATTTACAGTCTGCCCCATTTGGCCACTCTGGTATTTGCCCAAACCAATTGTTGTTTTCAAATAAAAATCAGATAGGTTCTTTCGATAACTATCTGACTCTATTTTGAGCGGGAAACGGGGCTCAAACCCGCGACCCTCAGCTTGGAAGGCTGATGCTCTATCAACTGAGCTATTCCCGCAATATGGTGGAGAAGAGAATCTTCTGCCACGAAAATATGTTGTTTTTATAAAAAAACTGTACATTAGTACAGTTTAGTGATTCCAGCAGGATTCAAACCTGCAACCTTCTGATACGTAGTCAGATGCTCTATTCAATTAAGCTATGGAACCGTTTTCCGAATGCAAAAGTACTACTTTTTTTTGAAATAGCAACACTTTTTTCAAGAAAAATTTAAATATTTTTTATTTCAATATTTACCCTATTGATTTACAATATAATAAAAATTTAATTTAATTAGACTATTTAGACAAATCAGACCAATAGGAGCAATTTTTGAGAAGATATTAGCTAAAAACTAACCACTTTTATATTCTTCCCGTTCTTGAAGCATCAATCCTTAATAGGGTAAACAGAAGAATGGTGAATCCCCATAACGATGAGCCTCCGTATGAGAAGAAGGGTAGAGGAATACCAATAACGGGAGATATTCCTAATACCATACCTATATTTATGGCAAGGTGGAATGTAAAAATAGAGGCTACGCAGTAACCATATATTCTACCAAAAGCATCTTTTTGGCGTTCAGATATAGCTATAATTCTCAAAATTAGAATTACATATAGTATAATGAGAGATGTTGACCCCACAAAGCCCAACTCTTCTCCCACCGTGCAGAATATGAAATCAGTATCTTGTTCAGGAACATACTTAAGTTTTGTTTGAGTTCCTTCCAAGTATCCTTTTCCTAATAATCCGCCCGAACCAATTGCTATCTTCGATTGATTTACATTATATCCAACACCGTGG
>JAZONU010000038.1:0-5406 GCA_045654605.1 Candidatus Caccoplasma sp.
TATATCCGTCCCAAGGATTTCCTCCAACCCAGTGAACATCTGCAAGAACATCTTCGTTTTCTCTGTGCCATTTAATACACTCTGCCAAAGCTGCCCAAAGTTCTCCATCGTTTCCGATAGTACTCATAAGGTCGTTATCAACGTAAAGTTCGATAAGACCCGAACCGCAACCGAATGCACAGTGCATTTCACGGATAATACCTTTAGCTGTTGCATCAGAATCGTTACGAGGCATTTCTGATGGAGGTCCATATTTAGTAACCATTAATCCGTGAGTCATTAGCGAGTTGATAGGACATATAGGCGAAGCAATAGGAAAGTTTTTGTAAACCATGTAGTCACGATATGTAATCCATTTTTCACGGCTATCTCCTTGATTTCCCACTTTGTCCCAGTCTCCGTCCTGACGCCAGATAGAGTCAGCAAATTTAAACCAGAATGGAGATGACCATGTACCAACTGTACAGTTGAAGAATAGGTCGTAACGAATGTTGCGAAGAGCTGTCAATACATTAAGAATACCCTCTGCATCTTCTTCGTTTTTAGGACCGGTTGCATTACTGATATCGCTGATACCGTCAAACTTAAAGTAACGGAAGTCATAACTATTAACCATATTAGAGCAACTTCCGACAAATCCGTTAAAGTATTCAGGGTTTGAAAGCCCAAAGTTTGATATTTGGTTTGTATGGTTGTTGTTCCAATATGCCAATCGTTGTTGTTTTGAATATCCATAACCACCAACAGGCCCTAACCATGCACCAATACCTGTACCCATTGCAGTAGCCTTTGCATTTATGTTTTCAAATCCATTGGGGAATCCAATATGGAAATCCCAAAGAGAGTTGAAGTCGTCCCAACCATCGTCCCAAACAAAGGCATCAATACCAACACCATGTTTATCGAAAAGGTTTGTTTTCCAAGCATCAAGAACAGGAAGACATTGACTCTCTACCATACGATTTAGCGGATTTGAGTCGTTGTTACGATCAATGTTAAGTTCGTACCATGAGTTGTAGTGTATAAACGAGCGGTATGCCACAGCGCGTTCTCTTTCGTGGTAAGCCAAGAACGAACGACGAAGTTGTCCTTCTGCAACCAAACCCACAACCGAGCCAATACTCCAAGTGTCGTTTGCATTAAGAGTTGTTTGTCTGCTCCAACGACCATTGATTGATTTCTCAGAGCTTGAAGCTGCAGTAACTGTTGCTCCTGAAATGTTTATGTTTCCAGAGCTTGTAATATCTTCAGTTTTTGTTTCAACAAAATAACGAAGTGTATATGTTCCTGCTGTGGGGACATTTAATGTATAAGTATTGTTGTTGCTTGGAGTTCCGGCATAACCGGTATGGTATTTCGAAGCAACTACAACACCGTTTGAATTAACAATATCAACACCTGTCATATTCAAACGCAAATTACCACTTACATATTGGAATGTAAATGAAACATTACCGGCATTAGATATATTTACTTTACCTTCAGTAGATTTTATTTGGCTTGTAGTAAAACCTAAAGATGTAATTCCGGAAGGAACACTTGAAGGAGTGCCAAAACTTGAAGGAGTCCATCCGTTTATGCTAAAAGAGCTATTTCCCCCACCTGTTCCTACGCTATTTATACCAAGAGGATTTTCAATACCTGCAAATATCTTATTTGATGCAAGAGGAGCACCTCTTACAGTACCCTTAACCTCAACCACATCGGCATCTGCAGTTAAGTCATACATCAAAGGAGTTATATCCTTCATGGCTGTATTTGCAGTTGCAGTAATATCCAACTCTGTACGTAGATAGTGTGAACCATCACGAAGAACAGCTCTCCATTCAAATTGAAGAGTTGAATAAGAGTATTTTACTTTTAGAACCTTACCATTGTAGCGTTCAACAGCCTTATCGGAATTTGGGTTTGCAGTTAAATTTGATATCGTAGGATATGAAGTCATAGTCATATCAGAAGCTTTAACCACAGTGCCATTTCCAAGAGTGATTTTAAAAGGTTCGCTACCCGGGGCAAGTTGTAACTCTTCGCATCCGTTAAAGAATAGGTCGCCATTGGTTAGAATAAACTCGGCCTCTAACAAATTGTTGTAAAGAGACCATTTAGCTGATTCTGAAGTGGATTGAGCTTGTCCGGGTTGTTCAATAGAGGGGAATTTGACAGACCCTGCGTTAGCAAACTGCACACCAAACATCAGCATAAAAACAATTGCAAAATGTGCTAAATTTCTCATAGAAAATAAGTTTTATATAATTATAATATTTGTTGCATTTTAGGTGTGATGTATTATCAGTTGTAAAGATAATAAAAAATACTGAATTAAATGTTTGATATCAAAATATTCTCTTTTTGATTTATTACTAACATATAATAATATATAGTTATGAGCAGAAATACTTTTAGAATATTGTTTTATCTTAAACGAAATGTGCGTAAGACAACAGGGTATGCTCCCGTAATGTGCCGTATAACTATTAATGGTAAAGCTTCTGCATTTAGCTGCAAGTTGAATGTAGATGAAAAACTATGGGATTTTCAACGAGAAAAGATGTTGGGAAGGAGTGCTGCAGCCAAGGAGATAAATGAAATAACTGAAAAAATAAGATTGGGCATTTACAAAGCATATTATGATATAAAGGAGAGTGGTGGCTGTTTAACTGCCGAAAAGGTTAAAAATAAATTTTTGGGATTAGAAGAATCTCCTCAAACTCTATTATCCGTGTTTAAACAATTTAATGAAGAATATAGTAAACAAGTTGGAAAAATAAAGAGTCAACGCAGTTATTTTAAATATTGTACAGTTTATAATCATTTGCAAGAATTTATAAAGTATCATTATGGAGCGAATGATCTTTCCTTAAGAGAGCTATCTCCTACCTTTATAACAGATTTTGAATTATACCTTCGTGTGCAAAAAAGACATTGTACCAATACAGTATGGTCGTATATGATGCCTTTTAGAAATGTTATATATGAATCTATTCGTAAAGGGTTATTGCAAAATAATCCCTTTTGCAATTATCATATTTCAAAAGAGGATACTAAGAGAGGCTTTCTCTCAAAAGATGAGATAGTGCTGTTGATTAATGGAAGGTTTAAGAAAAAGAGTTACGAATTAATCAGAGATCTCTTTGTCTTCTGTTGTTTTAGCGGATTGAGCTGGAGAGATATGTACAATTTGACAAATGATAATGTGCAAATATCGTTCGATGGACATTTGTGGGTAAAGACAAAGCGACAAAAGACAGGAGCAGAAATCAATATCAGATTGCTTGATACTGCCAAGCATATCATTGAGAAGTATGCAGGTATGGCGAATGGCAATAAATTATTACCTGTTCCATGTTATGCGAATTGTCGGCATGGAATTAAATCAATAGCAAAGATGTGTGGGATAAATAAGAATATTTGTTGGCATCAAAGCAGACACTCGTACGCAACAACTATTTGTTTGTCGAATGGAGTACCTATAGAAACCCTTTCAGAATTAATGGGACATACAAGCATAAGAACAACTCAAATTTATGCAAAAATTGTATCTCAAAAGATAAGTAATGACATGGAAAATTTATCAAAACAGATAGAGTCGATGGAGAACCTAATATGTAACCTTATATAGTTATATAAATATGTTGTGTGTTGTCTAAATCGTTACCATAATTCATTAAGTTCGCCATGGAGCTTTGAAAATCAAAAGAGTATAATAGCATTTATTATCTTTACAACAGATAATTAACCTCTTCCTATAAAAAATAGTTCTCAAAAATTTTTGTAATTCAAAGAAAAAGAGTACTTTTGCACGCCGATTATATCCAAAATAGAGAGAAAATGACGCAAACATAGTTTCATGTGTGTTCGGAAATGATGTTTGTGTCGAAATTTAAATGTTTAATAATTAAAAAGATACAAAGTGGATACATTAAGTTACAAGACCGTATCTGTTGGTAAAACAGCTGCTCAAAAAGAGTGGGTTATCGTTGACGCAACAGATCAAGTTTTGGGCCGTTTAGCTTCAAAAGTGGCTAAAATTTTGAGAGGTAAATATAAACCTTGTTTTACTCCCAACGCTGATTGTGGAGACAATGTAATTATCATCAACGCTGATAAAGTAAAACTTACAGGAAACAAATGGAGTGACAAAATCTATTTGACATACACAGGATATCCTGGTGGTCAAAGAGAGATTACACCTGCAAAACTTATGCAAAAAGGTGAGTCAAAATTGTTCTTGAAAGTAATCAAAGGTATGTTGCCTAAAAACAGATTAGGAGCACAACTTCTTCGCAACGTATATGTTTATGCAGGAAGCGAGCACCCACACGCTGCACAACAACCTAAAACAATTGATATAAACACTCTTAAATAAGCATAATCATAATGGAAACAGTTAACGCATTAGGAAGACGTAAAGCAGCGGTAGCACGTGTTTACGTAAAAGAGGGAAACGGTGTAATCACCATTAACAAAAAAGACCTTGCACAATATTTCCCATTGGAGATTATGCAATATGTAGTAAAACAACCTCTATTGAAATTAGGAGTTGCTGAGAAATACGATATCAAAGTAAATCTTAACGGAGGTGGTTTCAAAGGACAAGCAGAGGCATTGCGTTTGGCAATTGCTCGTGCTCTTGTTAAAATCAACCCAGAGGACAAACCAGCATTGAAAGCTGAAGGATTTATGACTCGCGACCCACGTGTTGTTGAGCGTAAAAAACCAGGACGTCCTAAAGCAAGAAAGAGATTCCAATTCAGCAAACGTTAATCGTTGCGGCTTAAGAATCTTATACGGACGTTTAGTATCCAAATTACAAGGACTCTTTCGTTATTTAGAAAATATAGAGTTGGGGATAGGTATAATTCCTGATTGTGGCGAAGCCGCGAACTCATTCCTAATTCCTAATTTCTAATTGACATTAAAGATTACCTTGTAATTGAATTAGTAGAATGTAAACGAATAAATAAAAAAGAAAACAATGTCATTAACAACATTTGAGCAATTATTAGAGGCTGGTGTACACTTTGGACACCTAACTCGCAAATGGAATCCTGCAATGCGTTCTTATATCTTTATGGAGCGTAACGGAATTCACATTATCGACCTTAACAAAACAGTAGTAAAAATCGATGAGGCTGCTGCAGCTTTGAAACAAATTGCAAAATCAGGTAAAAAAATCCTTTTTGTTTCAACTAAAAAACAAGCTAAACAAGTAGTCGCTGATAAAGCAACTGAAGTTGGAATGCCATACGTAATTGAGCGTTGGCCAGGAGGTATGCTAACAAACTTCCCAACAATCCGTAAAGCTATCAAAAAGATGAACTCTATTGATAAAATGATCAAAGACGGAACTTTTGATAACCTTTCAAAACGTGAGAAACTTCAAGTATCTCGTCAACGTGCAAAATT
>JAZONU010000039.1:0-2207 GCA_045654605.1 Candidatus Caccoplasma sp.
GTATCATCGCAAGAATATCGTATTTAAGATAGGACACGAAACAAAACCTTTATATGGTATAATAGGAATAGATATGGCAACTCAATTTGGAGGAACCGTATATGATTATTTAGGAAATAGAACAGTTAAATTCCCCGCAGGAGTAAAAGAGTATTTTAAAGTATTGATACCACTTGCTGGAGGCGATGACTCACCAGAGATTGATCAAGTTAATGTCTCTGGTAACCATTTAGGAATATATATTCTTGCATTGGGATATAAGAAAAAAGATTGGGAAGTTAAGGCTTATTACGAACACTTCTTTGACGACCACTCTGGAATGATATTTCGCAACAAGTGTGATGGACTATGGGGATTATCGTACCGTAAAACAGGTAAATTTTATGTTGAAGGAGTAACATTTGAGGTTATGAATGCCACAAATCAGAGTGGACCATTTCTGTGGGATACAACAGCAGAGATACCCCCTCAAGTAAGTGCAGGAGATAACTACTATGCTCATGTAGTCTATAATGGATGGACACACCGAGGTCACACTATGGGAACTCCATTCATAACATCACCACTATACAATAAAGATGGATATTTAGGATTTACCAATAATATTACTCGTGCATTTTATGGAGGAGTAGATGGTACAATAGTTGATGGGCTACGATATAAATTATTAGTTTCGCATCAACGAGGTTGGGGAACATCGTATGCTCCATATACTGATATAAAACACCAATTTGCAGGAATGTTACAATTAAATTACACACATCCAAAGGTCAAAGGATGGAATTTTGCTCTTGCAGGGGCATTAGATAGAGGGACACTCATCGGTAACAATTGGGGCGTGCAAATAGGGGTGAGTAAAAGCGGAGAATTATTGAATTTAAGTAAAAAGTAATGGATATAATAATAGTATCACCATCGCTTGATGCCACGCAAAATGTGAGTGGAATATCATCGGTAACACAATTTATAATAAACAATAATCCAACTCAAAAATATATCCATTTTGAGCAGGGGAAAAAAGATAATGAACCGGGAGGCTTCAAACGCATATTACCTCTTATTGCCAAGTTTAAGGAGTGGAAAAAACTTTTGAAGGAGTATTCTGAAGCTACTATCCATTACAATTTTCCATTATCAAAAGCGTCTATAATTCGTGATTACCCTTTTATTAAATATGCACAATTAAAAAGGCGTAAAATAGTAATCCATCTACATGGAGGAGTATATATAACATCAGAGAAGGTTCCTTTCTATCTTAATATGATGCTTAAAAATCTATTTAGAGGAGGAATGCCCATTGTTACATTAAGTGAGTTGGAACGTCGTACAATAGAAGAGCGATATAACGTAAAAAATATATCGGTGTTGCCAAATTGCGTAGAGATAAAAGATAAACTCCCAATTAAAGAAGTAAAAGAGGAGCCCATTTCAATAGGTTATATGGGACGTATAACAAAAGAGAAGGGTATGGAGTATCTGCTTGAAGCTTGCCAAGCATTGAAGAGTGAAGAGATAAAATTTAAACTCATTCTGGCAGGGAAAGAGGATTGCCCAAATGAATTTATACCCCGCTATGAAGAGAGTTTGCAGGAGTCTTTTGTGTATGTAGGAGTAGTATCGGGCAATAAAAAAGAGGAATTTATTAATAAATTAGACCTTTTTATATTACCTTCGTTCTTTGAAGGACTGCCAATGTCGCTTTTAGAGTGTATGGCAAATGGAGTTGTACCTATTACAACAAATGTAGGCTCAATATCAGATGTTGTTGTTGATGGAGAAAACGGACTATTTATAAAGGTAAAAGATTCGTTATCTATATATAATGCAATTTGTGAATTGAATAGGAATAGAGAGCAAGTTGCTATATTCTCTCGGAAGGCATATGAAACAATAAAATCAAAGTTTTCACCCGAAGAGTATATAATACAATTGAATAATATATATAAAAAGGCATAAAATGTTGCGATTAAAAACGCTTGATATAGTAGAGAGTAGAGAGGTATTATTATCCCTACCCAAAGGGAAAAAGATGATAAATACTATTAATGCACATAGCTATAATACTGCATTAAAGGATGCATTATTTGCCGAGTCTTTAAAAAAATGCGATGCCCTTGTTCCTGACGGAGCAAGTATAGTAAAGGCATGTAAGCTACTAAAGTCAAAATCGCAACCCATTGAACGAATAGCAGGGTGGGATTTGTTTA
>JAZONU010000040.1:0-4671 GCA_045654605.1 Candidatus Caccoplasma sp.
CTTATGGTCTATATCGATATTGTCCGATAAGAAAATATTATCATTGTAAAATAGAGTCCTCTCATTTTGGGGAATCATCACCATACTTAATTGTAAAAACTCGTTATTCTCTTTCATGGTAAAATTAAATTTATAACGCAAATATACCAAATAGAATAATATTTAAAGTAAATATGTGTCAAACTTCTATAAAATACCAAAAATAGAACAATAGTAAGGAGAAGAAAAACAGAAAAGTTTAGAGAAAAAATAAGAAATTTGCAACCTGGAAAAATATATAATTATTAATATAAAAATATGAATAGTAAGTTTTATTTAATGTTGCTTATTGTAGCAACACTATTTGCCTCATGCAAAGAGAACAAAGAAGAAAAATTTGTCAGCAGTGTTTATTTGATAACTCCAACAATGGTTAGTGGAGATAATTTCAAGAATTATTCCGGTACAGTAGAAGCATCCAATGATATAAGTCTTGGATTTAAAACTCCAGGAGAGTTGAATAAGATACATGTAAAAGAGGGAGATTTTGTACGCGAAGGAGATTTGTTGGCAGAATTGGATGATAGTGATTACAAGTTGGGAGTATCTGCACTTGAAATACAATATGCTCAAGTAAAAGAGGAGGTTGCCCGTATTGAGAAACTCTATCAACAAAAAAGCGTATCGGTGAACGATTACGAGAAAGCCCAAGCAGGATTAAAACAACTTGCCGTACAGTTACAATTAAACAAGAACAAACTTGAATACACAAAGTTGTATGCACCAACAGATGGATATATAGTATCAGTAAACTTCTCAAAAGCAGAGATGGTTGATGCCGGAACAACAATATTTAAACTTCTTGATACTTCAAATATGGAGATAGTTGTAGATATGTCAGTAAGTGATTATCAACAACAATCAGCAATAAAAGAGGCATATTGCAGTGTGCCTGGAGTTGCAGAAAAGTTACCACTAAAAATGTTGAGTATTGCTCCAAAAGCAGATGGAAATCAATTATATAGAGCAAAATTTTTAATACAGACACCAAATGTAAAGAACCTTACTGCAGGAATGAACGTAGAGGTAACAGTTGTTGCAGATAACGGAAATAAGTTCAATACATATAGCCTTCCAACAAGTTCGGTCTTTAAACAAGGAGACGATGTATGCGTTTGGATATTCAATCCCGATTCAACAATCACAAAACAGGTAGTTGAAATAGATGAAAAAATAGATAACGGAGAGGTGGTTGTGACATCAGGATTGAACGGAGATGAAAGAGTTGTCCGAACAGGAGTTGACCATCTACAAGAAGGAGCAAAAGTACAACCAATAGGAAATAGTTCTAAAACTAATGTAGGAGGGCTATTATAATGAAGATAACAAAATATTTTGTAAATAAGCCCATACTGTTTTGGTCGTTGGTAGTGGCGGTTTTAATAGCCGGAACACTATCATTTATACAGATGCCCAAATTAGAAGATCCGGCAGTTTCAGCAAAACAGGCAAGAGTTGTAGTGCCATATCCAGGGGCAAGTGCTCATGAAATAGAGTTAAAAGTGGCACAATATATGGAAGATGAGTTAAGAGCACTTCCAAACGTCGATAAAGTAAAAACCGAGTGTAAAAACGGAATGGCTATGTTTACCGTTGAATTCAAGATGACGGTATTAAATAAAGATTTAGAGCAACATTTCGATTTATTGCGTCGTAAAGTAAACGATGCCTCAATGCGTTTACCACAAGAGTGTTATTCTCCAATTGTGGTAGATGATATGATGGATGTATATGGAATATTTTATTCGTTTACAGCACCCGGTTATGGTTATGATGAGATGTATAAATACGCCAAATACATACGACGTGAGTTGTTGGATGTAAAAGGTGTAAAACGAATAAACATAGCGGGAAATCGTGATGAGGTTATAAATATAGAACTTTCAAAAGAGCAGATAACCCGTAATGGAATAGTTCCAATACAAATCATGTCGGCATTACAGTCGGCAGGAAAAACCGTAAATTCGGGACGTTATCAAGCAGGAGACGAAAGAATAGCTGTATATGTAGATTCTGATGTAGAGACAGAAGAGGATATTCGTAATCTATTGATACAAACAATGGATGGACGTAAAATACGTTTAGGGGATATTGCAAAAGTAGAGCGAGCATATTCAGAGCCTCAACGTAATGGTTTCTTTGTTAGAGGAGAGCCTGCATTGGCTATATGTATAGCAATGGAGTCAAATGCAATAGTCCCCGATGTAGGAAAAGCTGTTGATGCCAAGTTGGCAGAGGCGATGAAGAGTGTTCCCGTAGGATTTAAAACAGAAAAAATATTCTTCCAACCCGATAAGGTTGATGATGCCATATCTTCATTCATGATAAACCTATTGGAATCAGTAGCTATTGTAATATTGGTATTGATATTTACAATGGGCTTCCGAAGCGGATTTATAATAGGATTTGGTTTGGTATTAACCGTGGCAATATCATTCCCCATATTGTTAGTCTGTGGAACAACATTGCAACGCATATCATTAGGAGCATTCATTATAGCAATGGGAATGTTGGTTGATAATGCCGTTGTTATAATGGACGGAATATTGATAGATAAGAAGAGAGGACTTCCACAACGAGAATATCTTTATAGAATAGGACGTAACACAGCTATGCCCCTATTGGGAGCAACTATAATAGCAGTATCAACATTTTTAGCAGTATTCCTATCTCCCGATACAGCAGGAGAGTACGCAGGAGATCTATTCTTGGTTCTCTGTGTAAGTCTTTTGGCAAGTTGGATATTGGCATTGGTACAAGTACCTATGTGTGCTAAAAGTTGGTTGCCCAAAAAAGAAAAGAAAGGTTCTGATGATGGAAAATTGATGAATTCACCTATTCATAGAGCTATTCGTAAAATAATAGGATTATTGGTAGGATATAAGAAAACAACGATAGCAATATCAATAGTAGTCCTATTACTATCGGTGTTTGGAATGACAAAAGTAAAAAATCTATTCTTCCCTGATTTTGATTATAAACAATTTGTTGTAGAGTGTTATTTCCCCTCAGCATCCGATCCAAATATGGTTCGCGATAAATTGTTACAAATGAGTAAAGATTTATCAAATAATCCAGAAATAGAGAGGGTTGTAGCAAGTCAGGGAAGTGCCCCAGCATTCTATTGTTTAGTTCGACCCATGACAGCAGGCGGAGATTGTTACGGAGAACTATTAGTCGATTGTAAAGATTACGATGCAGTCGTAAAAATTATGCCGGAGATAAGACGTCAATTGAGAGAAGAGTACCCTGATGCTTATATACGTACACGCAAATATAACTTCTCAATATCAACATCACACACAGTTGAAGTTGAGTTTGCAGGTCCCGATCCAGCGGTCTTAAGAGATTTAAGTGCCAAAGCAGAGGATATAATGCGTAAATGCAAATATGTCGATCCCTATTCGGTACAAAATAATTGGAAACCCGTAGGAAAATCTCTTGTAGCAGAATATATCCAACCCGATGCTCTTCGTGCAGGGGTAAATAGAGGTGATGTCGCAAATGCCATAATGGCAGCAGGAGATGGAATGACAGTAGGAGTAATAAACGATCAGGACCGAATGGTAATGATAAACCTACAAGTTCGCAATGCTGACGGAAGTAAAATAACCAATGTCGAGGAGATACCTGTATGGAGCATGATGAATGTGCATCTCTCAAACGAAGAGTTACAGAATGCAATATCAGGAGGTAAAGCAATGACCGATTTACAAGATAAAATGTTCCGAGCAACACCATTAAACAATGTAGTCAAGGATGTAAATCTGACTTGGGATGAGGATGTAGTATATCGTTTAAACGGTCGTAGGGTTATAGAAGCAGAGTGTGATCCCGATTTCAATAATAATCAGGCTACACCTGCAAAAGTAGTACAGGAGATAAAAGATGAAATTGAGTCTATACCTTTACCTGCTGGTTACTCTATGCGATGGGTAGGAGAGGGAGAGCTACAAGGAGAAGCTATCGGAAATCTACTAAAATATGTACCTCTTACCGTATTCATAATCCTTGCCATATTGCTACTGCTATTTAATAGCTGGAGAAAAGTAATACTTATACTATTGTGTTTCCCGTTTGTATTTTGTGGAATAGTAGCATTTCTGTTACTATTTGATATGCCAATGACCTTTATGGCAATAATAGGAATGTTAGGATTAATAGGAATGATGGTAAAAAATGCCATAGTCTTGGTAGATGAAATAAATCGTTTGCAAGTTGAAGAAGGAGTTGATCCATATCGAGCAGTAGTAGAGGCAACCGTATCTCGTGTACGTCCTGTATTAATGGCATCACTAACAACAATAGTAGGAATGGTACCACTCGTAGGAGACCCTATGTATAGCTCAATGGCAGTAACAATAATGGGAGGATTAACCTTTGGAACAATCATAACATTAATTCTGTTACCGATATTATACACAGTATTATTCCGTATTAGAAAACCCAAAAACGCATAAACCAATATGAGAAAAATATATAAAATAAGCATAGTAGCAGTTATTGCATTAATATCTTCAATAAACCTCAATGCACAACCTTCGCTCGCCCTATCGTTGGAAGAGTGTCGTCAACGAGCATTGACCTATAGTGAGGATATAAAAAAGGGCGATAATAAAATACAGCAGGCAC
>JAZONU010000041.1:0-2722 GCA_045654605.1 Candidatus Caccoplasma sp.
ATTGTCTCTTGTATAGTACTGTAAATATGGAGGTTGACTAAAGTCAGTTAAGATAATTTTTAAAGTATAGTTTAAGAGAAAGAATCTCTCTTTTTAAATCTTAATTATAAAAAACAATTGTATGCTTAAGTATATGAAAAAAATAATACCGGAACAAAAAAAAGGAGATTGTTTAACAATCTCCTTTTCTTAAAAATATTTTTATGTAAAAATTATTCCTCTTTTTTTCTGTTTTTAGAGAACAATCTCCAAGCGTATGCACCACCCAATCCTAAGATACCTAAAATACTTTCAATGATAGGTACCTCTCCGGGGTTTCCGGGATCATCATCATCTCCAAAGTCGCCATCAACAGCTTTTGTTTGTGGAGTTGTTACGTAATCTCCGGCGAAAGATTCAGAGCCTTCTTCTGAGGAAAAGATATCAGAAGAGTTGCTTCCTATAGATAAGCCAAATCCGCTGAAAGAAGGGCGAGAAGATGAACTCTCTGGCCAATCTTGAGCAGTGATGTTGGCTGAAAAAAGCAATATCGAAACAAATAATAAAAGTTTTCTCATAACTGAATTAATTTAATTCAAAATTTGTTTGCTTTGGAAGTAAGATATTTACATTCTCTTTCGGGATGCAAAATTAATACTAAAAATACTAAAAAACAAATTTAATTAAAAGAAAATTCTAAAAATAGATAAAATAATTTTTTCCTTGATTGATAGTGTGTTATATGTTAAATAAGTTTGTCTATAAACAAAAATTCATTATCAAGGATAGATTGTTTTATAAGTTCTATGTTTGGATCTTTTTTGAAAATTCCAAAAATAGAAGAGCCTGAGCCTGACATTGACGCATATCCAGCACCTCTTTCGTATAGGGCATCTTTAATCTCTTTTAATCTGGGGTATTTAGGGAATAGCGATTCTTCGAAATCGTTTTTAACAACACCTCTCCACTCTTCAATTGGGCGATTAATGACCTCTCTTAAATTATAATTTGGGATAGAAGGTTTAACGCCAGAGTATGCTTCGGCTGTTGAGATTGCTATATTGGGTTTGATTAAAACGATATAGTAGTCTTTTAAGGAGAGTTCAATATCGCTAAAATCAGTACCGATACCCTCTGCATATACAGGCTTGTTATTTATGAAAAAAGGAACGTCAGCTCCAATACTTTTTGCCATTTCGTGAAGCTCTTGCTCGCCAATATTTTTAACAAACATATCGGCAAGAGTTTTTAACGTGTAAGCAGCGTCTGATGACCCACCGCCAAGTCCGGCAGCAAATGGAATATTCTTTTTAAGTATAACCTCTATGGGTGGAATTTTGTAGTTTTTTGATATGGCATAGTATGCCTTTTCAACCAAATTCATTTTACCATCATCTGGCAAATCAATAACTTCAAGAGTGAAGTTTTTATCTTGATTTTCAGTGGGAATTATCTCTAAAATATCGCATATGGGAATAGGGTAGAATACACTCTCAATATTATGATATCCATCTTCGCGTTTGCTTACAATATTTAGTCCTAAATTAATCTTTGCGTTAGGAAAAACGATCATACTCTTTATTTTAATTTAAACCAATAACAGACCAAAGGTACAAAATAATTTTAAACCCATAACCGAATAAAGGTGTAAAATAATTATATGCCCATGCTGATAATTCCATATTATATATTAAATTTGCCCTCGAATTAATAAAAATAGCAAAATATGAAAATATTATTGAAAATACCTTTGGTAATTTATGAAATATTCATAATGGCTCCATTACTATTGTTAATTACCATTTTAACGACTTCTATTGTGATAGTAGGAGGACTTTTTGGCGATGCTTCGTTTTGGGGTTATTATCCACCAAAAATATGGTCAAAACTTTTTTGTGTAATATCTTTAGTTAAAGTGGAGGTAAAAGGTCGAGAAAATATTAAGGATAATGAATCATACATATTTGTGGCTAACCATCAAGGAGCATTTGATATATTTTTGATATACGGATATTTAAATCACAACTTCAAATGGGTTTTAAAACACACCTTGCGTAAGATTCCTATGGTTGGAAAAGCATGTGAGGCGGCAAAACACATATTTGTTGATAGAACTAACCCAAAAGGAATTAAACGTACAATAGAAGAGGCAAAGAAGACTTTGAAAGGAGGAATGTCTGTAGTGGTATTCCCTGAGGGTACACGCTCAGATAATGGAAAAATGAAGAAGTTTAAAAAGGGAGCATTCCAACTTGCTGTTGATTTAAATATGCCGGTAGTCCCAATGACTATTAATGGATCATATAACATATTGTCAAAATCGTCATTTTTTATAAATCCGGGAAAGCTTACATTGACTATACATAAACCTATTATGCCTCCAGTAGATGGTTATGATATGGATGCTTTGGTAGAGGAGAGTTATCAAAAAGTAGTATCGGCGTTAGAAGATTAAAAATAATAGAGTTAAGAGCGAAGATAAAATATCACTCTTAACTCTTATTTATAATAACAACAACTAAGAGAGGGCTTTATTATTGCTCTAATTAGTCTAATTTAAGCAAACTTGCTTACAACTTACGGACACAGGCTGTGTCCCTACCCAACTAAAAACTGATAATTAACAACTAATCATTGTCCATTGGTGTAACGGTAGCACTTCAGATTCTGGCTCTGCCAGTGGGGGTTCGAATCCCTCATGGACAGCACATTAGACGCTAAAGCAGTTTAGGGTCTTTTTTTA
>JAZONU010000042.1:0-3745 GCA_045654605.1 Candidatus Caccoplasma sp.
AGCAGGAATTCGTTGTGTAATGTTTGAAGGAATTCCTAAAACAAAATTTAATAAGCCTCTACTAAACGAAGGAGAACAGACTCTTATCTCTAAAAATAGAGCCTATTTTAATGATCTTTATATTGAGAGATTTAATGATTATGTAAAAAAGTGTACTATGATTTCTAAATTCAAGAAGTCTGACATAAAAAAATCAACACTATTTGAGGTTACAATAAAAGTTATTGAACTACGCAAAGATTTAGAAAGGAATAATATAAAAACAAAATTTGGCATATGAAAAAAGTAATTATTTGTTTAGCTATTTTGGCTTTATCGCCATTACAATCTTATGTGCAATCACAAACCATAGTTCAACCTAAAATTATGGTTATACCATACACTAAAGAAGGAGAGGATATTCGTACTATACTCGAAAATGACTCAGATAAAAGACTTGTCCTCTCAAAAATACAAGAGGCATTTAACGATAGAGGAGTCTCAACTATTGACTTTACAGCTAAATTAAAGGCTACTAACACTGCTGGAGTTATGAACATGGATAATCAATCAGATATTAAATCATCTATTATTGATATGTCTGGTGCTGATATATATGTTGAAGCTGAAATTATATGTAACCAAAAATATATATCGGGGCAAAACAAACCTGAAAGTAGAGTAAAAATTAACATTACAGCTTACGATGTTGCAACTGGAGCCTCTCTCGCAAATAAAATTGGAGAAAGCGGAGTTTTCTATACTGATGATATCGCAAAATTATCTATAAAAGCCATCTCTTCCATTGCAGATGATTTCCTTAACGTTATGCAAACTAAATTCACGGATATATCAGAACAAGGTAAATCCATTATGATGTATATTACGTTTGATGAAGGCTCAATATACACAATGGAGTCTGAGGTTGGGACACAGGGGCTAACCCTACAAGATGAAATTGAGTTATGGGTTGATTCAAGTTGCTACAACAATAATTATCATATACAAGGAGTAACGCCTATTAATATGATATTTGATGACATTAAGCTTCCTTTTATCGATGAAAACGGGGCATCATACACTCCGAGTAAATATAGTATGGCTGCCCTTAGATTTTTTCGAACACTTGGAGTTTCTATCTCAAGATCTCTAAAAGGAAATACATTATACATAACTATAAAGTAATAATTTATATGAAAAAAATAAAACTTATTATATTAGGAATTATACTCCCATTAATATCTTTTGCTCAAACAATTGATGATATTGGTAAAATTGTTATAGGTGTCAGAATATTACCTACTGCAACAATAGAAACATTAGAGATTAAAGATTACCTTGTGAATAAGTTAACAAATCTTGTCGCTAATGCCGGTTATTCTTCTTTCAATAATAATACATTTTATATAACACCATCAATCAGCATAAATGAAACTCATAAAGCTGAAGGTGGAATGAAAAATATATATGTTTTATCTGGAGATATTTACCTAAAAATACAAGACAATAATAACGAAATAGTATTCTCAAGTATATCATATCCTTTTAAAGGCTCTGGAACTTCTGAAATCGCAGCAATAAAAAACGGAATTCAAAAAATTAATTATTTTAATATAAATAGATTTTTTGATGATGCAAAAAAGAGCATTTTGAATTACTATTATGCTATGCAAGATAAAATTTTTGCTAAAGCGGATATGTTAAGTAAGAATCATGAGTACGATGCTGCTATTGCATGTTTACTAACTATCCCTGAAGAATTATTTGATATTAATAAAATAGCATATTCAAAAGCATGCGATATATATAAAGAACGAGATTTATACATTGCAGAACAGATTGCTACAGAAATATCAGAACATAACAATTGTGTTTTGGTAAAGGCTCAATCTCTTTTGGCATCTCACGATAGCAAAGGGACACTTCAAACATTATGGGAATATCATATCGCAAATACAGAGCAAGATGAAGAGTATTACCAATTACTTAAAATAGCCGAAACACAAATAACTGCTAAAGAGAAAGCAGATTTAGAAAAAGAAAAATTAGAATATGAAGAACGACGTATGAAAGAAGAGAGAGAATATCTTGACAAGAAACAGGCATATAAGGATGAAATAAATCTAAGAAATCGTCAACTCGATCTTGAGTACAAGCAAGCGGGTTATGAAAGTGAAAATAAGAGAGATACAACAGAAGTTTTAAAAACGATTGCTCTTGAATATCATAAAAACAATAATACATATTAGATATGAAAAAGTTATTAACCTTAGTTTTAGTCTTTATCTCATATATTTCATTTGCACAAACTGCAACAGATGAAAATGGTAATAAAGTATATAAAGGCAGTTCAATTGCGGTCTTCTCACGAATCTCCTCTTATGCGGTTGATGGAGACTTTGCAGACATAAAAAGGATAATGCCTGAAGAAAGAGAAGAGGAGTTGAGAATAGTCTTTAATACAATGGCAACATCTGCAATTCAAAATCAAGGGATAAGGGTTGTCAATCGAGATAATAATACTTATAAAAGAACACAGCAGTTGATTGATGAATCAAGAAATGAAGAGTATTTAGATGGTATATCAATTCAAGCAAAAAATATAGGTGCTACACACTTTCTAATTCAAGATATAACATTCTATACATACAAAAACGATTGCATAATTATTGAAATTATGTACAATGTAATATGTGTAGAAACAAATGTGTCATCTCGTAATATTAGAAGATATAAAATAGATGCATTTGAATATAATAAAGATATCCAAAGTATGATATCTCGAGAAAAGGAATATATAAGAAAGTATTTTATGGATGCATTTCCTGCCTTTTTTGTATTACAAAAAGCAAGTGGAACAACTGCAATATTGGCAGCTACTTCAGCTTTTGGTATTGACACAAACGATAAAGTCTATTTTTATAATTGGGAAAATGTTTCTCTTCCTTTTAGAGGTAAAAAAAACAATTACTCAAAAATGGAACTTGTCTCTGTAGGTTCAAACCCCAAATTAGCAAATGGATACCTTCAAGTAAAACTTGATAAAAAATTATCATCTATAAATAATTTAGTAATTAAATTAGGAGATTGCTTACACTCAGAAATAAATACCTACTGTCACACTCCCGTTGCATTTATGGATTTAAAACTTTCAGGGAGAAATTCAATGGATGACTATTGTAAAAAACAGATAAATAATGCGGTTTATAACGCTTTACACGATTATGCAGCCATAAACTTAATAGAGTATGATGAATTGACCTTTATTAAAGCAGAAAGAGAGTTGCAAAAATCTGAAGAATTTATTGACGGTTCAGTTATTGAACAATTTAAAGCGTCAGGTGCTCAATATATTTTAAATATTACAAATTTCCTACAACAGAAAGAAATTGTAACATTCAAATTATCTGTAATTGACGTTTCTACTAATGCCATAGAAAAAGATTTCTTAATAAATTGTCATATCTCAAATATTGATAAAATAATTAAGTATTATATAAACCTTGTATTTGTCTCTCCAATATCTATAGGAAATTATTCTAATAAGCAAATATATGTATATCCACAACTTCCTATAGCCTCTAATGAGGGAGAACAATTCTCTATACTTTACAATAAACCTATGACTAATCCTATGACAGGTAAAACTGTATACAATAGAGTAGAAATTGCAAAATGCACTTTAACTCATTGGAATATACAAGAGTACATAATGACAATTACAAAAATAACAAGTAAAGAGGATTTTAATGCTATAGGGAATATG
>JAZONU010000043.1:0-1982 GCA_045654605.1 Candidatus Caccoplasma sp.
AGGAGGAATGAGTGCATTGTGTATGGCTGCATACATAGCAAAACTATATTTTAAATTCATCAACTATGTTAGAAAACTTTTTTAATAGCAATATAATGATTGTGGTTGCCGGATTGGTAATCCCCATTATAGGATGTGTTATTGGTTCTGCAACGGTATTTTTATTAAAAAGCGATAGTAATTCTCCTTCGCAAAAACTCATGTTAGGTTTTGCAGCAGGAGTTATGTTGGCTGCTATTATATGGTCGCTTATGCAACCAGCTATGGAACTTGCAGCCGAAAAAGATGCGATACCTTGGTTGTCTCCAACAATAGGATTCTTATTAGGAATAGGATTTTTACTGCTTTTGGATAGTATAACTCCTCACATACATCAGTCATCAAACTCAGTTGAGGGCATACATTCAAACTTTAAACGAAGTACAATGCTTATCCTTGCAATTATAATTCACCACATACCCGAGGGTATGGCTATTGGAGTTGTATTATCAGGAGCTTTGCAAGGTGGTGAAATGATAACTGGAGCTACAGCTATTGCTCTGTCAATTGGTATGGCTCTGCAAAATATCCCTGAAGGTGCTGTTGTTTCGGCTCCTCTAAACAATATGGGGATGAGCAAGTTCAAATCTTTTTTATGGGGTTCTGCAACAGGTTTGGTTCAACCCATATCAGCAGTTATTACCATGTTGCTCATTGATGGCACAATGAATATTTTCCCTGCTATTCTCGCCTTTGCAGGTGGTGCTATGTTGTATGTTATTGTTGAAGAGATTATCCCCGAAGGCCAATCGGGTAAACACTCAAACATTGCCACAATTGGTGTTGCCTTGGGTTTTGCCTTGATGATGATTTTAGATGGCATTTTTAGGTAACGATAGTTAGGATTAACTAAATGTTAATCCGTGCCTAAAAATGGGGCATACAAGGTATTTGCGAGGCAAATAGGATTAACTGAATGTTAATCCGACCGCAGTATGGGGAGCATATTCCCATATGCGACGGAGGGAATCAGTGCTCTGTGCGACGGAGGGAAGTAAGCGAAAACTGTGCAAAACAGAGATAACACAAAGGCTAATCATCTGATTAGCCTTTCTCTTTTATAGTAATAAGTTTTTTATCTACTCAATAAGAACTCTTTGAGTGCTGCGAAATCGGGTTTCATCATTATGCTCTCTTTTGTTCCTCGCATAAAGTGTTGAAGTTTTTCGGGTATTGCCACTTTCTCTCCAATTACCTCCTCTACTGTGTTAAGGAATTTGGCAGGGTGTGCTGTTTCTAAGAAGAAGCCTACTTCATCTTCGGCAAGCATTTCACGCAATGCACGGTATCCACATGCTCCGTGTGGGTCTAACAAATAACCTGTGCGAGCGTATGCCTCTTTTACTGTTTCGCGTATCTCGTCGTCGTTATATGAGACTCCGCTAATCTCACTTGAAATTGCTGAGTGTGAGTTATCATACAACGCCAATATGCGAGCGAAGTTACTTGGATCGCCTACGTCCATTGCATTTGCTATTGTTGCTACTGATGGACGTGGGTTATATTTTGCTGTATTTAGGTACTCCAAGAATACATCGTTACGATTGTTGGCTGCAATGAATCTTGATATAGGTAATCCCATTCTCTTTCCAAACAAGCCTGCTGTTATGTTTCCAAAGTTACCACTTGGCACACAGCATACCACTTTATCTGCTTTTCCTGCTTTTTTAAGTTGGGCGTATGCGTAAAAATAGTAGAAGGCTTGTGGTAAAAAACGTGCTACGTTTATTGAGTTTGCAGAGGTTAGTTTCATTGCCTCGTTCAACTCTTTATCCATAAATGCCGACTTAACAAGTGCTTGGCAATCGTCAAATGTTCCCTCAACCTCAATGGCTGTAATGTTTTGTCCGAGTGTTGTAAATTGTTTCTCTTGTATCTCAGTTACTTTAGCGTGAGGATATAGAACATATACCTTTATTCCCGGTACACCTAAAAATCCGTTA
>JAZONU010000044.1:0-2744 GCA_045654605.1 Candidatus Caccoplasma sp.
AAAAAAAATAAAGAGGCATTAATGCCTCTTTATTTTTTTTTAATATAGACAATAAATGCAATATGAGTTACGTTAACCTTAAAAAGGTTAACATTTTTTTTAGAAAAGAATTATGCTATTATTTCTGTTGTTGGCTTTGGTGTGGTTTAAAAATGGTAAGAAAGAGCTATCTCTTTTTACCTTTTTTGGATTTCTTACAGGCGGGTATCAGCTAATTCCAGAGGAGATATTTGCTTTTCCTGTAGCCATAAAACCAACAGATTATGCAATACTCTATCTTTTTGGAGTAATAGCAATGGAGTATTTTTCGGGCAAGCGAAAAGAGTTGATAAATATATTGCCCAGATTTACATTAGTATTCCTCTCTTTTATAGCTGTAGCAGCAGGCATAAGTATATACATATATCATATTCCAATAGTTGAGGTGGTAAAAAACACACGCGAATATTTCTTGTTGCTAACCCCAATTCTATATTATACCCTTTCAAAAGATGAGCTACAAGGAGTTTTAAGAACCCTTTTTAGAATAACTCTGTTCTTGAGTGTTTTATATACATTGCAACCAATTTTTGATATTCCTATATTACAAGGATATTATACAGAAGGAAAAACAGAATTGTTTGGATTCTTCGAAGTTGCACGCTTTTACAACACACCGACCTATCTCTATATATTCTTCTTTTACGCACTCTATAATTCTGATTTTAGTCTAAAAGAAAAAATGTTATACATTTCAATTATGGCATTGCCCATATTATTGTGTATGCATCGTAGTCTTTTGATGGCAATAATCATAATGATATTATTCAATAAGTTCCGAGAAAAAATAAGAAAAATATATCCATTACTCATTGTTTTGTTGGTAGCACTAATTCCATTTCTTGGTGCCATACAAGGAAATATTTTAGAAACTCAGATTGCACAAGATATCATGGGTTCGGTCGAGATTGAACCAGAAGATTTTGTTCCTGGAGAGTTGGGCGATGCAACATTTACATTCAGAGTCTTACACTTTTTAGAGAGACTTTATTATGCGTCAGAAGAGTGGATTACCCTATTCTTTGGTTTAGGCTTTATGGCTGAGGGCTCTGATTATACAATGGGTAATTTTGACTTTATTGTAGGACTTGAGAACGAGGAGACAGGTTTTGTAAATCAGGTAGATACTTCAGATATAGCTTGGTCTGTATTTGTAATACGTTTTGGAATAATAGGAACAGTTCTATATCTAATATACTATTTCACTTTAATGAAGTTTTTCAATAAAAGATACAATAGCGAAACGTTTGCTAAAGTTGCATTTTCGGTATTAGGGGTAATCTTTATAACATCATTTACAAGTGTGCAAATAGTAAGTATGGAATTTATAGCACTTATTCTACTTATATATGTATTGTCGAAAGACAGAGATATAGAGAACGAAACAAATCAAGAATGTTTAAATAGTTAGTGTATATGACACAAAAGAATATATTAATAAAGAATTCTGCATTTGGAATATTTCAATTTATAGCAGTAGCTATATTGACATTTGTGTGTGTTCCAATATTTATGGATCGATTGGGAGTGGAATCGTATGCTGTATTTGCTCTTGTGTCAATACTTGGAAATCTAAACTTCTTTTCCTCTTTTGGATTAAATAGTGCATTGTTGGTTTTCCTTTCAAAGCAAGGCAAAACCGAAGAGTCGCAACGCGATATTGTGGTGGTTCTCTTCTCTTCTATAATAATTGCTTTATTATTGTGCTCGCTTCTATATATCTTCAAAACACCTATTCTTGAGAATATATTTGGAGTGCCAGAGGATCTTATGCACTCTTCGGGTAAATTATATGATTGTCTGTTATTAGCAAACTTATTGCTAATTGTAGGACAGGTGGCGGTATCAATAATAGACTCATTACAAAAGATATATATATCTAACATAATCCAATTTATTTATAATCTCATATATTGGGTCGGTCTTATAGTTGTTGTAGTTAGCGGAGGCGGATTGGATAAAGTAGGATTACCATTATTATTATCTGCATTTGTATGGTTTATAATCATATTTTGGACGGCTCGATCTTTGTGGGGAAGTTTTAAATTAACACAACCTTTGCGTCCACACTTAAAGAGAGTCTTTATAAAACAATTCTCTTATGGAGCAAAAATCTTTACAGCTGGTTTCTGTGGATTCTTTTTAGAACCATTATCAAAAATACTGTTATCAAACTTTGTGGGAATAAACTTTGTTGCATATTACGATATAGCACTTCGTATAAAACATCAACTTTCAGGATTATTCCAAAAAGCAGCATATCCACTATTTCCATATATATCAGAGCAACCTAAAAGTCCTGAATTAAATGAGAAGATTGTTGATTTGAGTGAAAAAATACAACTATTGGTGTCATTTTTATCATTAATAATAATATTTACTTTCCCTGTTTTAGTGAAGTTATGGTTAGGAGTTGAGTATAATACAACTACGCTTATATATATTGTAGTGTTAGCAGTATCATATCTTATGTTCTCTCCTCCAATATTCCCTATATATTACTATTTGCAATCAAAATCAATGGCAGACAGAACAATATATATGCACTTGGGAGGAGTAATATCAAATGTGTTGATTTTCTTCGCACTATATAAAGTTGTTGATGAGTATGCAATTGTAATATCAAATATGGCTTCAGTCCTTTTTGCATATTTGTTGGGATGCTATTATATGAAGCGATATATAAATATGTCTATTTTTAAAGT
>JAZONU010000045.1:0-3591 GCA_045654605.1 Candidatus Caccoplasma sp.
CCGGTACGTGGCAATTCTCCTGTTAGACGACCACGAACAATTATTTTCTCATTAGGAATAATTCCTCGAACTTGCTCCTCAACAAATGGTTGACCATCCTCGGCTATCAAAACTTCCGATGAGTTATCGACCAACTCTTTCAACAAATCGGCAGGAACAGGATATTGCGAAACTTTAAGTACGTTCATACCCTCTGTCTCTGCCATATTCTCCATAACATAGTTATAAGCAATACCGCAAGCAACAATACCTTTAGCTCCTTTTTTATTTATTGTAAGTTTATTGAACTCTGACGATTCTGATGTAGCAACGTAGTCGGCTTGTTGTGCAACAACTTGAGCATAACGACGACGTGCAATAACCGGCAACAACACCCAATCTGCAGCATTTTTTGGCATTGCAAGAGTGTTTTGCTCTTTTAATTCGCCAACCTCAACCACAGCACGAGAGTGAGCCATACGTGTTACAACACGCAACAAAACTGGAGTACCCATCTTCTCTGAGTAGTCAAAAGCGTATGCCATCATATCGTAAGCCTCTTGTTGTGAAGAGGGTTCAAATAGAGGAACTAACGCAAACTTCGCATAGAAACGAGTATCTTGTTCGTTTTGTGAAGAGTGCATTGATGGGTCATCAGCAACCAACACCACAACTCCACCATTAACACCTGTAATGGCAGAGTTCACAAAGGGGTCGGCAGCAACGTTCATACCCACGTGTTTCATACACACAAGAGCACGTTTCCCTGCATACGACATACCCAATGCTGCCTCCATTGCAGTCTTTTCGTTGGTACACCAACGAGAGTGAATTCCGCGTTCTTTAGCAAGTTTATTTGTTTGTATAAACTCAGTTATCTCTGTAGAGGGAGTACCAGGATAGGCATATACTCCCGAAAGCCCGGCATTAATAGCACCAAGGGCAATAGCTTGGTCGCCGAGCAACATCATTTTTTTCTTATCGTTACTCATTTTAATATAAAGTCATCGGCATCATTAAGAGCCGGAAATTTATTTCTAAAGTTATTAATTACATCCAAATCAATTGAGGCAGTTACAACATCCTCTACTCCCTCTTTACATTCTGCTATTGGTTGACCGTATGGGTCAATTAGCATTGTATCGCCAGTGTAGTCGCCCCATTCATCAACGCCACCACGATTAACAGCAGCAACATAACACAAATTCTCAATAGCACGAGCCTTAGCCAAAGTACACCAAGGATAACGACGTACTCGAGGCCAGTTTGCCACACAAATTATCATATCATAATCATTACGATTACGAGCAAACACAGGGAAACGCAAATCGTAACATACCAATAACAATATTCGAACACCACGGAACTCAACAACTACCCTCTCTCTGCCTGGAGAATAGACTTTATCCTCTCCGCTAAAAGTAAATAGGTGGTGTTTATCGTACGACTCAAAGGTGCCATCGGGTTTACAGAAATACATTCTGTTATAATAAGATCCATTATCACAAACAGCAACGCTACCAACAATAGCAGCATCCATACGTTTTGCCATTAGCATCATAAAGGTGAAGGCATCTCCACCAACTGACTCAGCAATCTTCTCTGGCTCCATACAAAAGCCTGTAGAGAACATCTCAGGAAGAATATATATATCACTTTTTTCTGCATCAAGAATAAGTTTTTCAGCCGTAGCAATATTCTCCGCAGGACTGCACCACTTAATATCTGTTTGCAATAGTGTAATTTTCATAGTAAAAATTTCTTTTTTATAGACGAAATGCGAATATAATATATTTTTTTATTACAATCAGTTATTATTTGCTATTTTTTTCAATCAAATTGCTATTTTTTCAACTATTGATTATTAGCCTAATTAGTCTAATTGGTCTAATTGGTCTAATAAAAGAGAAAAAAAAGAGGAGCAGTCTCCTGCTCCTCTCAAAATATGTTTATTATCTAGTTTCGTTTTTAATTGCTAACAACTAAAAACTAATAACTAACATCTTATTTAACTACAACCTTAGTTACTTGGTCGCCTGTTACTACGATGTAAAGACCTGCTGCAACTTCAAGTGTATCGTTTCCGTTTACGTTAACGTCTTTAACAACTTGACCTGCAACGTTTACAACTTTAACATCACCCTCATAACCGTTGATGTAGATTACACCGTCAGCTGCGTAAACTTGAACTGCATCTGCATCAGCATCTTCAATTCCATCAGGAGCTGTAATTGTCAACATAAAGTCAACAACACATGGTGCATCTGAAGTAGAAGTTATTCCACAAGGATTAGCGTTATTCCAGTCAATTTTCACTCTTGCACGGTAAGTACCCTCAGCAATGTTTGCCGGTATAGTAAATACTGGAAGATCCCAATTAGAACGTGCATTTTCTGAAACGCTTTGACCTAAACTATTGTATCCGTATGAGTCGCTTACACCATTTGTTGAAGGACTTCCGTTCTCTCCTGTCCAGAATGAGAATGACAACAACTCGCTATCCTCAGCAGGAATGAAGTTATTCAAATTAGCAGTAAACTCACCATCATTGTTCCAATCAACAAATAGATAAGAGTTCATCCACTCACCTGCAAAGTTAACGTCAGCTGTAATCTCTTTTCCAGCCTCAAGTGAAATTTCAACATCTGTCTTATCAACATATATTGCTGCTCCATACGAAGAAGATTGATTTACAGATACTGTTCCACCATTTACTCCGTCTGATAGAGCAACAGATGTTAATGAACGACCACCACCATTACGAGTTGATGTTCCGAAGTCTGTGCAATACTCTGGCTCTACTACTGGTGCATCAGCAAACCATGCTACAACTACAACATCCTCAGTTGCTGTGAATGTATAAGTAGCATCTGTGCTTAACTCATCACCTTCGAAAGTGAACCATCCTTCAAATATTTTGCCCTCAGCAGGAGTTGCAACAGCTGTTACCTCTGTTCCTACCTCTACTACTGCGTGAAGTCCTTCAGCACCTTCAATTACTACTGTTCCGTAATCTTCTGTTGGAGCTATATTAACTACTACTTCGCAAGTTGTTACAACCGGCAATTGAGAGAACCAAGCTTTAAGATTAATATCTCTTGTTACTGTGAATGTATATTCAGCATTAAATGTAAGGTCTGTATCCCACGCATCATCAGCATCTGTCCAACTTACAAACTCAAAGCCTTCAGCAGGAGTTGCAACTACAGTTACTTGAGTGCCCTCTTCTATTTGAGCAGTTTCTCCTTCATAACCTTGAATTGCTACTGTACCACCAGCGAAAGTTGTTACTGTTACTTGGTAAGTAGTAGGAGCAACATATTTAACCAAGATGTTAGTTGTTGCGAACGCATTTGATCCAGAGAATTTGTCAAATGAAGCATTTGTCATTGTACAATACAACTCTGTGTCAGCATCAACATCGAATACGAATTTACCACCCTCTGCTGTGTAGCCTGTGAACTCTTCGCCCTCTGCTGTGTACCATGTGTAAACTGTTGCATTCTCACCAACCATTGCTTGTGATGATAGATCAAGTTCTTCACCCTCTGTAATCTCTGTTGCAATTGTCATTGCATTTTGTGGTGCATAGTTATATGCGTTGATTCCAGT
>JAZONU010000046.1:0-6600 GCA_045654605.1 Candidatus Caccoplasma sp.
GGTACCCCAAATAAAGATGTTTTTGACTCGCTTGGGTAGCAATGCCAAGATGATAATAACTGGCGATATGAGTCAAATCGACCTGCCACAAAGTCAAACATCAGGTTTGGTACAGGCAATAGATATTTTACGTGACATAAAAGGTATTGGACTTGTACGTTTCGATAAGAGCGATATTGTTCGACATCGTTTGGTGCAGGCAATTGTAGAGGCGTATGAGGCTTTTGATAAAAAGCAAAGAGAGAAGAGAGTTAAAAAAGAGAAGGATATTGATAAGAATAAATAAAGAAGACAATGGAAAAAGCTTTGGTAAGAACCGATTTCGAGTTCGAAGGACAAAAGAGTGTGTATCATGGAAAAGTTCGTGATGTTTATAACATCAATGACGAGTTGTTGATAATGGTTGCTACCGACAGAATATCTGCATTTGATGTAATTCTACCCAAAGGAATTCCCTTTAAAGGAGAGGTGTTGAACAAAATTGCAGCTAAATTCTTGGATGCAACATCAGATATAGTTCCCAACTGGAAACTTGCTACTCCCGACCCAATGGTAACTGTAGGTTTACAATGTGAGGGATTCAGAGTAGAGATGATTATCCGTGGTTATTTGACAGGAAGTGCATGGAGAGAGTATGCGGCAGGATGTCGTGAAATTTGTGGTGTGAAACTTCCTGAAGGAATGAGAGAAAATGAGAAATTCCCAACACCTATTATCACTCCAACAACAAAAGCTGACGAAGGACACGATGAGAATATCTCTAAAGAGGAGATAATTGCTCAAGGTATCGTAAGCAAAGAGGATTACGAATTGATGGAGAAATACACCTACGCTCTATTTGAGAGAGGAACTCAAATGGCAAAAGAGAAAGGTTTGATTCTTGTTGATACAAAATATGAGTTCGGAAAACGTGATGGTAAAGTATATCTAATCGATGAGATTCATACTCCTGACTCATCTCGTTACTTCTATGCCGAAGGATACGAAGAGCGTTTCGAGAAGGGTGAGCCTCAAAAACAACTATCAAAAGAGTTTGTTCGTCAATGGTTGATTGAGAACGGATTTATGGGCAAAGAGGGGCAAACTGTTCCTGAGATGACAGAGGAGTATGTAAATAGCGTATCAGAGCGTTACATTGAGTTGTATGAGCATATCGTAGGCGAGAAGTTCTCTCGTTCAGAGTGCGATGATATAAATGCTCGTATCGAGAAAAATATCTCAGAATACTTAAAAGCACGTAAATAATAAAAATCAGAAAAGAGTGAGAGGCTTGCTTCTCACTCTTTGAATATATAGAAAAACAGATATAGAACCATGTCGCAAAAGAGCGTAGAGAAACTTACTCCCTATAACAGCGGAGAGAATAAAGGTAGGCAAATTGCAAAGATGTTTAATGCCATAGCTTTCCGTTATGATATTATGAACCGTCTTATCTCTCTTGGGCAAGACAAACGTTGGCGACGTAAGGCAATATCTATTCTTAAGCCTGACTCTCCCAAAACAATTCTTGATATAGCAACAGGAACGGGAGATATGGCAATTAAGATGCATTCTATGCTCTCTCCTTGTTGTGTGACTGGTTGTGATATATCTGAGGGAATGATGGATGTAGCCCGCAAGAAAGTGGCAAATCTGGGTTTATCTAAAGAGATAACATTTACCGCAGGCGATTGTATTTCTCTACCTTTTCCCGATAACAGCTTTGATGCAGTAACAATATCCTTTGGAATACGCAATGTAGAGGATATAGAGCGAGGTTTATCTGAAATAAACAGAGTATTGACCCCCGAAGGGAAGTTGGTTATATTAGAACTTTCTGTGCCGGAGAAGAGGTTTTACAAGTTCTTCTATACCATATACACAAAACTTATCATTCCTACCTTGGGAAAGCTAATAACAGGTGAGCGAAGTGCATACGATTATCTGCGTAAGTCTATAGCTGTTGTACCTCAAGGTAAAGCCATGACCGAGATTATGGAAAAGGTTGGTATGACAGACTGTAACTACACCTATATGACCTTTGGTGCTTGTGCTATATATTCGGCAAAGAAACATAAATAATGGCAAACTGTTATAATTTGATTAAATAATAGAATAGGGAAATGAGCGAACTCATTTCCCTATTCTATTTATATGCGTATATAAAGAGTTAGTCTTTCCAAATATTCTCAATCTCGGCAACATACATATAGTGTAGGTCGCCATCTTTATACCATTGCGGGAGAATTGATTTATCAATAAAACTATCTTCGGTAAGTAGCGATTTATATAATTTCTTGCATTTAAGAACCAATCTTGCCTCTGTGAAAGCAACGCTGTCTTCTGTTGGAGAGTAGGGTGTTATTCCTGCCTCCTTGGCTTTGTCAGTATCTTTGCCCGATTTGGTTCCGCATAAGGTAAGAGCTTTGCGATACTCTTCAGTAAAGAATGAAAGAGTAAAGCTATCATTACTCTCGATAAAGCCGAAAGTGTGTCGTTGAGGTCGAACAAATATTGTAACAACAGGTTTGTTCCATAAGAATCCCATATTGCCCCAACTTGCAGTCATGGTGTTGTAATTATCAATTGTGCCGGCAGTAATCAAACACCAATCTTTGCCTATAAGATTTATTACATTTTCGTTTAGGTTGTCAACCGAAATCTCTTGCATAATTTTAGATGTTAATGTTGAGAATAAGCAAAGTTTCTAATCCCACAATTTCATTTGAGCAGGATCCTCAAATGGAATATCAATAGAGTGCTTTTCCTCTTCGTTCTTTTGTTCTTTTTCGCGTTCGCGTTTTGCCCTCTCTCTAATCTCGTCTTCCGTTTCAGGCTCCATAACCACCAACCAATCATCTTCAATCATTTCAAACAAGCTGTTCTCTTGTTTAGGGATGGCATTTCGGAGACTCTCTACCTCATTGGTTAGAGCTACGACATTCATTCGAGCAATTTCGGCATCTTTTCGAGCCTTTTCTCCCCTCTTCTCTGCCTCTTGAAGTTTTAAGGTAAGCTCTTCTATCTGTTTTGCAGCCTTTTTATTTTCGGCAATTCTTTCGCGTTTTATCTGTATCTTTTCAATTTTCTCGTTAGCTTCTGCAATAGCATTATCTCTGTTTTGCAACTCAACCTGAAGCTCTGTTATTTGAGCTTTCAACTCATTGATATTTTCATCAGCTGTACGAGGAAGCTCTTTAAGAGAAAGAATCTCTTTATCTTTGTTTTCAATAATCTTTTCAGCCTCTTTAAGCTTTATCTCCAATTCCGAATTTTTGTTATCGGCATTTTCCAGTTTATCTCTTAAATCTTCCATTTGGGCAACTATACCATCTGCAGGCATATTGCTGTTCTTCTCGGCAGCCTCTAATTTAGCGTTAGCTAAAGCAAGATCGGCATTGAGTTGTTCAATACGTTTTTGGAATTCCCCTTCAGACTCTTCGTATATTTTATTTTTGTATTTCGATAGTTCTGATTGTAGAGCCTGGTACTTTCTTGTAACATCTATTAAACGGGCTGTAAGAGCCTCATCACCACCCTCGGGAATGTTCTCTTTCTCCTCTAATGAGTTTTGTAAATTCTCAATGCGTGCTTGAAGAGTCTTTTCGCGTTCAACCGCTTGAATAACAAGTTCCTCTTTAACATGTAGAGCTGTTTCAAACGACTCAATAACCTCTTTCAAATGGTTGTCGCTATGTTGTAAGCGTTGTTCCATCTCTCCGTTAGAGGTTTCAAGAGCAATAATTTTAGTTTTAAGCGATTCAATAAATTCACTTTCGGTAAATCCTTCGCTTTGTCCCATAAGATTATTATTAACCTCCAATTGCTTATAATGCTCAACTTCCAATTTAAGTTGCTCGATATTCTCTTCAAGCATAGAGCTCTTTTTATTAAGCTGACGGAGATTGTTATTTGCCTCTATGCGAGAATTTTCCGATTTAGAAAAATCCTTTTCTGTTTTTGTTAGCTTATCCTCAAGATCTCTTACTTTGTCGTTTAAAGCTCTCTTTTGGCGTTCGGCACTCAAATATCTGTTTTTATAATCCTCTTCACGTTGCGAAGCCAATTTAAGCTTCTCTTCAAGCTCTGAAACCAATTCAATATTGTCATCTCCCTCTATGAAAAGAGGAGTTCCGTTTGAACCTTCAGCTTTAAGTAAAAGATATTTAACATACTCACAAAAAGCAGGTTTTAATGTCTCTCTTATCTCCTCCTTTTCAGCATCCCTATCTATTGTTTTAAGAACTACTTCGGGTAGAGCTTTATTAACAATATCAGTTATAATCTCCAACAGCGTATCAGGGATATCGCAATTGTTAAGAGCCTCTTCAAAATCTTTATTCTCAAAATCAATTTTTGCCTTCTTATGAGCAGCCACTTGTGCTTTTTTATTTTGAGATCCCGACTCTACCGAGAACATCGAAAGCAGAGATTTTTTGAAGTTTAGTTTCATTATTTATGATTAATTATTTGTTATTATATTCTTCTTCTTTGTGAGGTTTAATTACTATTCCCACATTCTTTTTCCCGTTTATTTTGATAACCATTGGAGCTGACAATTCAACAACTCTGATATATTCGCTTTCATGTATAGCGGGAAGGTTATCTAAATAATCTTTATCGTATAAGCTATTATTGCTTGTAGAATCGATAGTAAAGTATCCCACTCCAAATGATGTAAGATTTTGGAAGAAGTGAGTACCTTGGCTTGGTTCAATCCAAAAATCTTTTATTGCAGTTTCAACAATAACTTTGGCTGCTGAAATATGAGGCCATTTTATGGGGATACCAAGAGCTGTATCACTTGAACCCCATCTACCTGGGCCAATTAAAACATAGCTCTTCTTCTCGGCTAAAAATTTCTTATTTACCTTTTCTATCTCTCGAGCAATATATGAGTTGGCAAAGTAGCCGAAAACATTATCTTTAACATATACAACATGGCATACATCCTCTTGAATTCCATGACCTAATGCCGAAGAACTTTTTACTAAAATATCTTCGTCATTAACGTTATTTATTTCGTCCTCTCGCATCTCTTTCATATCCACGATAGGACGTATCTGTAACCAAAATAGTTCTCCCTTATTGTTGTTTCCCCCTTTAAGATTTCCCGCAAATTCAATCTCAACAGGGCGTCCCATTTCATCTTTACCATAGTTAAGCATCATGCTTAAAATCTTAGCAAGAGGGAACATATCGTGTTTTAGAATATTTGCAAATGTAACAACCTTGCGTCCTTCGTCGTAGTATCCGTCGCGAATAACCTGATCAACATAGTCAAAGGTCGAAACCATTCCATACAACGATTTATCGCTATCTGCATCAGCAATAGATAGTTTTTGAATATTAAAACTATCATCAATAGAGAAATCTTTATTGATGTTCTCCATATCGAGGGCATAGAAACGAGTTTGAGTATCGCTTAATGCCATATCCATAGTGCTGGTTTGTAGTACAGAGTTAGGATGTTTTGGTGAGAAACGTAAACTTCTACCGCCATCAACAATGTATTTTCCTAAACCAACTGCAATATCAACAACTCCATCTTCGGGTTTTTCGTCGTTAATGGGATAGTAGTTTAGCGAACGTCCAACTCCCGAGAATGAGGGATAAAAACGCTTGTCGTACATATTGCCAACAACCTCTTGTAGGATTATTGCCATTTTCTCTTGGTCAATAATATTTGAGGTTGCTTCCATATATGCTTTGCTATCTGAATAGTAAACCGAGGCATACACACCCTTTATGGCATCCTTCAAAAGGTTCAGCATTATGGTTTTATCCTCAATATATGGAATCATATATGTTGAGTATATACCGGCAAAAGGTTGATAGTGCGAGTCCTCTAACAGACTTGACGAACGAATTGCTATGGGTCCTTTAATAACATCGAACAGAGCCAAAAAGTCATTATCGAGGTGTTCGGGAAGTTTTGCTTTTAGGAAGTGCTCTAAAATCTCTTCATCAGGGATATCACTCAATGCTACAGAGTAAAGAACATTCTCCTCCATAAACTCGTCAAACACATCGGTACTTAAAACAACTGTTTTAGGTACAGCAACTCTCACTCCGTCGCAATTTGCAAGTTCGGGATGACGTTTTATAATGGCATCAACAAAAGCTAAACCTCTACCTTTCCCTCCCAAAGAACCTTGTCCTATACGAGCAAAGTTAGAGTATTTATCAAAGCGAGTGCGTTCAAAAATAGCAACCACACCGCTGTTTTTCATTCTTCGATACTCAACAATAGCTTCAAAAATTATATTCTTAATTTCATCGGCATTATCGCACGAACGTACAGGTTTTTGTCTTAAAAGTTCGGCAAGAGGGAACATTGCACGAGAGTATAACCAGCTTGAAATGTGGTTACGACTTGCGTGGTAGAGTATCGATTCATCAGGTATCTCAAAAATTATATCTTGTAACTCTTTAAGATCTTTAATCGTAGCAAGAACCTCCCCTGTTATGGGATTGATAAACTCAAAATCTCCATATCCGAAATTCCTCAAAACAGCATACTTTAAGTCAAGAGGTAGAGTTTTTGAATTTTTGTATAGAAAGGCCGCGTTGAATTTGGCAGCTTCAGCACTATTTTCAATATCTGACGAGTCTATAATG
>JAZONU010000047.1:0-17251 GCA_045654605.1 Candidatus Caccoplasma sp.
GATACCATATAGGGCATTAAGTGCCGAAGCGGTAATTTCTGTTATTTTATCCATTATTTTATAATGTTCTTAAAATCAGTTTAAAATTCGAGTGCAAAATTAGTTATAAAAATTGATATTTTAGTAGGCTACTTCTATTAAATTATAAATAAAATAATTGCTACAGCACACTTTTAATAGGCTTTTTTACTTTTAGCAATTTTTTAACTTTAAAAATAGTATCTAATCATTAAAATAGTTATCTTCGCAAGTATAAGATAGAGAAAACAAAATATATAACTATGAAAAAACTATTTATTGGCACTATTTTATTGTGTGCTTCATCAATTGTAGTTTCTGCTCAAAATAGTAAAGGCGGAATAAGTGAGGAAATGCTTAAAGAGATAAGCAAAGGTTACACAGGCTCGGTAGAGCAAAAGGCAGTTCGTAATGCTCTTGCAGTAAATCCAATCTCGGAGTTAAGTATTAATTCTGAAAATCTTCCAATGTGCGATACATACTTCTCTCATCAAGTAAAAACTAAAGGAATAACCAATCAACTATCTTCAGGACGTTGTTGGTTGTTTACAGGACTAAATGTTTTGCGTGCAAAAATGATTGACAAGTATGAGTTGCCTGAAATGGTATTCTCTCATAATTATCTTTCATTCCACGATTTATTAGAGAAGTCTAATCTATTCTTACAAGCAATCATCGATACAAAAAATGAGGCAATAGACTCTCGTCAAGTTGAATGGTTGCTAAAGAATCCTATCGGGGATGGAGGACAATTCACAGGAGTATCTAATCTTATAATGAAATATGGAGTTGTTCCCAAGAGTGCAATGGCAGAAACATATCAAAGCAATAACACCGACGAAATGCGTAATATCTTGAAATTAAAACTTCGAGAATTTGCATTGGCTTTGCGTGCTGAAAAAACTGAAAAATCGGCAATGGCATTAAAGACAAAAATGCTTACTGAAATATATAGGATATTGGCAGAGTGTGTAGGTGTTCCTCCAACAGAGTTTGAGTGGACTCGTTACGATAAAGACAACAAACCTGTAAGTACAAAAACATATACTCCGAAAAGTTTCTATGAAGAGTACATAGGAGAAGATTTGGAGAATAACTACATAATGGTTATGAATGACCCCTCTCGTGAATATTATAAAGTTTATGAGATAGATCTTGACCGCCATGTTTATGATGGAGAGAACTGGCTATATCTAAACCTCCCTATCGAAAAGATAAAAGAGATGGCTATTGCTTCAATCAAAGATAATACAGCAATGTATTTTTCTTGTGATGTTCGTAAGTTCTGGAACAAAGATAAAGGAACACTCGACTTGAATAACATAGATTACGCATCGTTGTTCCGCACATCATTCCCAATGAACAAAAAAGAGCGTATTCAAACATTTGCAAGTGGCTCGACTCACGCAATGACTCTAATTGCAGCTGATTTGGATGAGCAAGGCACCCCTAAAAAATGGATGGTGGAGAATAGTTGGGGAGAGAAATCGGGTTACAAAGGAAACTTGATTATGACAGAGGAGTGGTTCAACGAATATATGTTCCGTTTAGTGGTAGAGAAAAAATATGTTCCTGCCGATGTAATGGAGCTATTTAAACAAGAGCCGATAATGCTACCAGCATGGGACCCTATGTTTGCTGATGAAGAGTAAAAACAACAAGAATCACAATTAGACTAATAGGACTAATTAGGCTAATTGATCTAATAAAATATTAACCCTTATAGACTAAACTATGAATTTGGAGAGATTAATGTCTCAACTCGAAGCAAAGCATCCGGGTGAGCGAGAGTACCTGCAAGCGGTACGAGAGGTGTTAGGTTCAATAGAGGAGGTGTATAATCAGCACCCCGAGTTTGAACGAGCTAAGTTAATTGAAAGGTTGGTCGAGCCCGAGAGGGTTATAATATTCAGGGTGCCTTGGGTAGATGATAAAGGTGAGGTACAAGTCAATACTGGCTACCGAGTACAGTTTAATAGTGCAATAGGCCCCTATAAAGGAGGTTTACGCTTTCATGCCTCAGTAAACCTCTCAATCTTGAAGTTTCTTGGATTTGAACAGACCTTTAAAAATGCACTGACAACGCTTCCAATGGGTGGAGGTAAGGGAGGTTCTGACTTCTCTCCAAGAGGCAAGAGTGATGGCGAGATAATGCGTTTCTGCCAAGCATTTATGAATGGACTATTCCGCTACATTGGGCCTGAAACTGGTATTCCTGCAGGCGACATTGGAGTAGGAGCAAGAGAGATAGGTTATCTATTTGGACAATACAAAAAACTTACACGTACCTTTAATGGAGTGCTAACAGGTAAAGGCCTTGAGTATGGAGGCTCTCTTGTACGTCCCGAAGCAACAGGATATGGGGCATTGTATTTCGTTTCGGAAATGCTAACAAATAAAGGATTAAGTATCGAAGGCAAACGAGTAGCCATAAGTGGATTTGGTAATGTAGCATGGGGAGCAGCACAAAAGGCTGTTGAGATGGGAGCAAAGGTGATAACCATATCGGGTCCCGACGGATATATCCTTGACGAAGAGGGAATATCCGGAGAGAAGATAGATTATATGCTTACACTTCGTGCGAGTGGCAATGATATATGTCAGCCTTACGCAGAAAAATACCCCAATGCAAAATTTGTTGAAGGTAAACGTCCATGGGAAGTTCCATGTGATATAGCATTGCCCTGTGCAACACAAAACGAGTTGGATGGCGACGATGCTCAAAACTTAATCAATAACGGAGTAATGTGTGTAGGAGAGATTTCGAATATGGGATGTACTCCCGAGGCAATCGACCTCTTTATTGAACATAAGATACTATTTGGACCCGGTAAAGCCGCCAATGCAGGAGGAGTATCTGTATCTGGCTTGGAGATGAGTCAAAACTCAGCTCACATATCGTGGAGTGCTGAGGAGGTAGATGCCCGTTTACGTACCATTATGAAAGATATACACCAAAATTGTGTTAAGTTCGGAACTCAACCAGACGGATATATTAATTATGTAAAAGGAGCTAACATTGCAGGATTTATGAAGGTTGCCCGAGCAATGATGGCACAAGGAGTGGTGTAGTACAGTTGTCAGCTATCAGTTGTTAGTTTTTAGTTGTTAGTTTGTTGCTTTGCAACAATTAGAAATTAGTACGGCACTTCGTGCCAATTAGGAATTAGCTTAGTTGATAAGGTAAGAAATAAGAAAAGGAAGGTTTCAAAAACCTTCCTTTTCTTGTATATATAGTTGAATAGTTCTAACAACTAAAAACTAACAACTAACAACTACTTAACTGCAACTTTGCGAGTGTTGTTACCAACTTTAACAATGTAGATACCTTTGCTCATATCCTCTAACGATAGTTGAGTTGCAAAAGCACTCTTAACCTTAACTCCAGCAACATTGTAAACATCAATTTGAGCCTCCTCGTTTAGAGAAATAGTGTTATTGAAGAAGAAGATTTTATCTTTACCGGCAACTGTTTCTTCCTCAATGCCTGCAGGCTCGGTGGTAGTCATAACTTTTATACCGTGGATCATTAACTCTCTATATTTAGTTGAGTTAACAATGTAAGCATAAATAGGCTCGTCAGATTGTAGAGTATAATCTGTCTCATCTCCTTGTTTATTATGGAGAGTTTCTATTCCTTCCCAATAGTGTAATCCTGCGGTACATAAATATTGACCCACCCACGTAATATAACCTTTTAGAATATTGTAATTTGAGAAAGAGGTATTAATGTCTTTTGATGCTCTTACCTCACCGGTCATAGATCCTACTGCAGATATGCACATGCTTATACTCTTACAAGAGGGTAACATTAAAGCAATACCTCCTCCGTTAGCAGTCATAGATCCACTTGATACAGGTAATAGAAGAGTTCCTGTTTTTGCCCCTTCTGATCCAATTTCGCCATCACTTCCTGCACCAACATACCATGTATCAATATAAGGTACTGGGTAGTCTGGTAGTTGGTCGGCATAAACCAATTGGATTGGTTTCCCGTTGAGGTCAAGTTTGTAGTCCTCTTCATTACAAATACCAACATATTTCTCAACTTTGGCATCATCATCAAACCATAACCAACCATCTGCATCAACATCTTCAGGGTCAAATAGGTTGTATTCTTGAGCTTGCATATTAACCGAGCAAGCTACAGCTAAAAGCATAAAAGTAAAAATTTTTTTCATAAGCATTCTTTATTTAGTTAATAATTAATTTCATTTGAAGTTAGTTCTTAGTTGAAAAGCATATGTCTAACAACTAAAAACTAACCACTAAAAACTGAATATTACATCTCTCTCCACTCTGGGTTTTGTGGAACTCCGTGATAACGAATTTCGTCCCAAGGAATAGGGAGATAGTATTGTTTCTCCTCAAAGAAACGTACACGTTTTGGGAAACGGTTCATATTTGAGATGGTATATCTCTTTTGACCATTTGCACTATTCTCAACAACCTTCATTGCTTTAATAGGGTTAGTTTCTCCGTTAAATTTCTCAACGGCTATACCCCAACGGAAATAATCCCAGTAAGAGGTCTCTTCGAATGCCAATTCAATTCGGCGTTCATTAACTAACTCCTCCCATGTAAGAGATGGTAGATTGTGCATTTTTGCTCTGGTACGAATTTCATTAACCTTTGCTAATGCAACACCTTGTTCTCCAATACGGAACATAACCTCAGCATAGTCTAATAGAGCCTCTGCATATCTCCATATTATATAGTTTTGCTTACTTGCATAGGTGTCATCTTTGTCAATTTTTTGAGTTTCGTCAACAAATTTACCCATATAGTAACCTGTGCGAGTATATGCGGCAGTCTCACTCTCTCCATATTTAGTTATATCCTCTCCTGCAACCTCTGTATTGCCGGTTCGAACATATTGAAGATCCATGGTGTGTCCGTTATAAACAGATCCATTGTATAGAATATTTGCATAAAAACGATAGTCTCTACCAACATAAGGGTTGTTTTTATCATAAGTATATCCCTCTCTCATTCCATATTCATCAACATGGTTTTGTGTAGGAGTATAGGCTGCAACTGTACCTGTAAAGTAAGGAGCGGCAGCGTCGCGGTCAAGTTTGTGAGCATTACCGGTATCATAGTTTCCATCGTTTGAGTGTTGAACTTCCAAAATAGATTCAACACTATTCTTAGTTAAGAAGATGTTGCGATACTCTGTCTTAATATCCTCCTCTGTTGTTCCTGCTATTTGTACGAGGGCATATTGTTGAAGATTAAATAAATCCTCATAAGCCAATCTTGCCTTTTCAAGCATTGCTTGAGATTTGTCATCGGTAAAACCTAAGTAATCGTTTGATTTGTTTTGATACTGCTCACTTGATGCCCAAAGATAAGTCTTTGCAATTAGCATAAGTGCGGCACCTTTTGTAATTCTACCAACACTACTCGCATCGTACGAAGCGGGAAGTTTCTCTGCTGCTATTTTGGCATCTTGAACAATAGCTTCTACCATTTCATCATACGAAGCTCTGGGGAATTTGGTATTCTCTTTCAATGGATCGAAAGTGTTTTTTATTAACATAACACCTCCCCATTGACGCCATAATATATAGTAGTAGTATGCTCTAAAGAAATGAGCCTCACCCAAAATTCGTTCTTTTTGTTCACCTGGAGCAATATTTGCCTCATTTTCAAATAATCTGTTTATAGATTGAATTTGGGTGTAGTAATTCGACCATTTTACAGTACTCCAGTTGGTAATCTCTTGATTATTCCCTTTAAGCAGGTCTCCATAACCAGCATTGTAGTAGTTTGTGTTAGAGGGTACGATTTGATCTCCAAACCATGCCATATAGTATCTTGACGAGCTCTTTACCAAAGCAATAGATGTAGGAACGAAGGTAGAGAAACCATCATTCATATTTCTATACCAAGGAAGCACATACTCGTCTAATAACATAGGAGTTTCCCATATGTAGTTATCTGTAATTTTGTCTATTGGAGCTTCATCAAACAAACAGCTTGTCGATGTAAAAGGCAATATTGCTACCAATGCATATATAATATATTTCTTCATATTCATAATCTTAAATTTAGTGGTTAAGAGTTTAATATCCAATGCTTAGTGATACACCGTATGAACGTTGAACGGGATATCCACGTAGAGATTCAGGGTCCATACCTAAACTTGATAAGCTTGACCAAGTAATTAGGTTGCTTCCTTGAAGAGAGATACTAAATGAACTCAACTTCATTTTCTTCAACATCTTTGGTTGGAATGAGTATCCCAATGATAGAGATTTTAGACGTAAGAAGTTACAATCTCTAACCCAGAAAGTTGATTCTCTACGGTTATTGTCATTTGAAGTAGCAAACTTAACACGAGGCAAAGTACCATCAGGGTTTTCTTCGCTCCAGCACTCCTCTACATGGTACTCTTGGAAGCGTTGCAATGAACTTGTATTAAGAGTGTATAGCTCTTTAATGTTTTGTTGATATCCGGTAGCACCTTGGAATAGAGCATTAATAAATAAACCTTTCCAACTCAATCCCAATTTAAGACCAAAGTTGAATCTTGGGTTTGATGAGTTTTTAACATATTTCAGGTCGTTAGTATCAAGTACACCATCATTATTTTGGTCCACATATTTAATATCACCGGGGGCTAAAGTTTCATTCCCTTTACCATCTTGGTCAAGAGGATAATTGTCAATCTCCTCTTGTGAAGTGAATAGTCCATCAGCTTCATACATAGTCCAAACCATACTGCTTCTGCCTACACGACGAAGATTTGGGTTTACAGTTGACTCATCACCATAATCAAGCCACTTGTCATCTTGTTGCGACATTGTTAGTGCAATATCGTATTTAACTTTGCGAATAGTGTTTCGGTGGTTGATAGTTAAGTCCCAACCCCAACCTTTAAGTTTAGCAAAGTTTATACTTGGTACGCTACCATTAACACCTGTTGTTGGAGGATATAGATATGAAGGAGCCGATGTAATCTTATTGGTTTCAAATCTCCAGAAGTATTCAAATGTAATACCAAATCTATTATCCCAAAAACCTAAGTCGGTAGCAATATTGTAGTCGTGCGATTTACCCCAAGTTAAGTCTGGATTGGGATAATTACCAGTTTGCATCATAATACCAGGTCGGTAGTTGCCTCCAATATTGTAACCTTGACGAGTTGATTCAATATAGCTTAATAGGTATGAATATTCTCCCACTAAACCATCGTTACCGAGAATACCTGTTGATGCTCTGAACTTAATGTTTGAGATTACAGGTTGCTCCCAATCTTTAAAGAATTTTTCGTTTGAGAGTACCCATGATGCAGAAACTGAAGGGAAGAATCCCCAACGATTATCGGGGTGGAAGTATGTAGAACCATCAACGCGGAAACTTGCCTCAAGGAAGTAACGATAGTCGTAACCATAACTTAAACGACCAATTAAAGATGCACGTTGATTTTTTGTCTCGCTACCAACCAAACGAGTCTCAATAGCTGTTCCTAAAATCTCAGGATAAACAGCTGAGTTTTGATTTTCTCCAATCATATATTGGTTGTGAGTGCGTTGATAGTTTGCTACCAACAAACCACTAACATCGTGTTTGTTTTTGAAAGTTTGTGCATAGTTTAACCCTACCTCATAAAGTTGGTTATTTGTGAAACGGTCAATTTGCTCAAGAGATACTTTTGCGGTAGGATAAACAGTATTCTGGTCTGTTGCATATTCTCCTGTTGTCTCGTCGTATGTGAAAAGTTCAACAGGTTTGTCATAGCTTTTTTCGATACGGGTGTTATTATCGAATGTAGCACGAGCATATAACGACATTCCTTTAACCCAAGGCAATTCCCAACGAAGGTTTGCTGTAATAGTATTCATATTTGCCTTATCGTGAAGGTATCCACCCATACCATATACATCAATAAGGGGGTTTGCCCCATCAATACTTGCTAATTTATCGTTGGTAAATCGCAACACTTGTGTAGGAGCAAAAGCATATGCAGCATCAAGAGTAGCGTAACTTGAGTTTTTGCTATTGTTTCTCGAACCTGTAATGTCTAATGAAAGAGTAAGACCTTCTGTAAGGGTTGCATCAAGTTTTGTAGAGTAGTTGAAACGATCTCTTCCTACTCCGCTATACAAACCTTTTGTATGAGTATATCCTCCCGATACATAGTATTTAACCCATTGGTTTCCACCATTAAGAGACAAACTATGCGTTGTGGTATAACCAGTTTTATCGAGGTAATCTAATAGGTTTTCGTTGCCATATACGTTTGGATTTGAACCTAATCTAATCTCCTCAAGTTGTTCGGGAGTGTAGGGCAGATTTAAAGTCTCTGGAGTATTTGCAACTGCTTTGTTATACATTTGAGCATAAGAGTATGCATCCAAGAATTTAGGAAGTTGAGAAGCTTGTTGCACGTTCATCTGTCCACGATAGTTAATAGATACCTTTTGATTACCTTGTGCACGTTTTGTTTGAACCAAAATAACTCCATTGGCTGCACGAGCACCATATACTGCAGCTGCAGCAGCATCTTTTAAGATAGATATGCTCTCGATATCATCGGGGTTAAGGTCCGATAGACGCATCTCTCCGTCGCTGGTATTTGTTCCAAAGCGAGGAACACCATCAATAACCAACAAAGGAGTACCATTAATACCACGAATATTTATCTCAGCCTCTTTGGCACTACTTGGGTCTCCTGTCGATTGCATAACACTCAAACCTGAAACCTGTCCGTAAAGAGCCTCGTCAATGTTTGCAGTAGGTATTTTTAATAACTCTTCGCTTTTGATGGTCTCAACCGAACCAGTCAAAGATGATTTCTTTTGAACACCATATCCAACAACAACCAATTCATCAAGGTTTTGAGCATCGTCTTCAAGAACAACTGCCACACTCTTTGTACCATCGGCAACCTTAGTTATTTTGGTTTTGTAACCAATATAAGATACTGCAAGTTCTTTACCTGTTTTGGGGATCGTAAAATTACCATCCATATCGCTTATAGTAGCATTATTTGCATCTTTCCATTGAACATGAGCACCAATCAAAGGTTCTCCACTACGGTCTGTAACCTTTCCTTTAAGTACTGCTGTTGATGTTTGTGCTGTAACTGCAGATGTTAAGCACAGAAGCGATACTATCAATATATATATCCTACTTTTCATTATATATGGTTTTTATTAGTCGTTAAATATTTGTTCTATTTTAATTATCTGATAATTATAGAAATCCTTTGTAGAACCTGTTGCTGAAGCAACTCTACTCTTATAAAGTTTAAGAACCTCTGTTAAGCGACCTGTCATAATAGCACCCAATTGATTTGCAGTAAGAGTTGGCAAGCCAAAGTTAATACGAGCAAACTCCTTCATTTCATTGATGCAGTGCGAGCAAGTAATTCCGCTCTCCTCAATGCTGGTCTCAACCTCAGCGAGAGATTTACTACTTCCTCCGTTTGTTTGCAATCCTGATGTCTTAATCATCATATCTATTGCAGTTGCTTGAAGGTTTTGTTCAACATCAGATAGTTTGCCACCTTTAGGTGCAATAAATATAGATTTTGTAACATCCTTGATATATCCATCTAAAGTATAGTTATTCTTACTATCCACAATGCCTCCCTCTTGAATACGATAAAGAACAGCAGAGTTAATAAGAGATGTTATAATAGTAGATTGAAGTTTATCGTTTGAATTTAGGTTAATCTCCAATTTATTTATCAAACTTGGAATGGTTAGCCACTCGCTGTGTGTGCGAGCTTCATTTAATAGCCACTCCATAGCCTCTTTTTGGGTAGCTTTGTCAATGTAATGTTTTGATGTGGTTTTGCCATCACCTTGTCTAATCTCCTCATATCTGATTCCTCCAATATAAGGGATTACGTGGCGTATGTAGCGAGTGTATTGAGTAACAACTTGTTTGTACATATCTTCCATGTTATCGTAACGCTCGCCTTCACGTTTGTTCCACTCTTCCAAGTTTTGAAGAAGTAGTTTAAGGTTTGCAATACCATAGTTACTTGCTTTAATATGGTTGTCACCCAAATCTTCAGTTTGGTCTGTTGGGTCAACAGTGCCTAAGAATTGTTGAGCACCAAACTCAAACATTTTATCGTCGGCTTTTTCTGCAATCCATTTGTCAAGAGTAGGTTTCTCATCTTCAGGAGTTGAAACTCCGGGAATTAATCTGTAACCCCAGTTGATAGCATAAATATCATATACTCCTAAGTTTGGAGGAGTTAGTTTAACACCTTTCTCAACATCGCCCGGTTGAGCAATAAAGTTGTTACGAGCATAGTCCATAATACTTGGAGTAGTACCATATTTTTGAGTGAACTCTGCACTGCGTAGTGAATCTACAGGGTAAGAGTAACTTGCCCCCATATTGTGCATTAAGCCAATGGTATGGCCAATTTCGTGAGCAGCTGCATATCTGATTGACTCGTTCATTGTCTCGTCATCAAAAACGCGAGTACGAACTTTTTCATCAACTGTTGCGGTTTGAACAAAACGCCAATTATGCAACAACGATAGAATGTTGTGATACCAAATAACATCACCTGTCAATATCTCTCCAGTACGTGGGTCAACATAACTTGGTCCCATAGCATTGGGTGTTGCAGTTGCTGCATATTTAAAACAGCTGTAACGCATATCGTCTGGGTCAAATGATGGGTCATTCTCAGGGTAATCAACTGCTTTGATGGCATTTTTAAAACCTGCTGCTTCAAATGCAACATTCCAATCCTCTATACCTTGTTTAATAGCTCCTCTCCATTTCTCTGGGAAAGCGTTATCTACGTAAAATACAATAGGCTTTTCAGGCTCAACAAGTTCTCCGTTAAAGTAACGTTCCATATCCTCAGCCTTTGGCTCTAATCGCCAACGATGAATGAATGTTTTAACTTCAACACCATCTTCGTTTGTAGAGTAGATGCTTTTATCAGAGTAGAAGAAACCTACGCGATTATCTTGCAAACGCATATCCATTGGGTCTTCAGGCAAAGCAAACAACGAACGGTGCATAATAACCGAATATGGCTGATTCATAAGAGAAAGCGTAAACGACAATCTGCTCTTAATCTCAATATTATTTGGGAAAGCTTTATTACTTACTATACCCGATGCATCAGGAACAAAAGTTCCTTTAAGAGCGTTTCCTCCACCAAATAGTTTGCTTATAGGATTCTCTTGTTTAATAGGACTTATACACTTTTCGTTAGTACCGAAAAACTCGGTAACGTCGATAACAACATTTCCATTGTTCTCTGCAACAATCTTAAACCCTTTTATAACAGGGTCGTAGAAGTTTTTGTCGTATGATAACTTTACAGGATCATTCTCCGAAACAATCTCATCACTTTGTATCTCGTGAAGATATACCTTACGCTCATCCTTTGAGAACTTAATCAAAAGAGGAGTTGTTGCCATCTGTCCTGCAACAAAATCAGAAGTATTGCTTGTTGCTGCAATGCGGTTTGCTAAGATAAATGTTTTGCTAAAAACCGAGTCGGGCATCTCAAAATAGAGTTTACCCTCTTTTGCATTATAAAAAGTAGTAAACAATCCCTCTTGTTTAATAGCATCTTTAGTTACCTTTTTATATTCGGCATTAGCACTATCTTTCTTAACAATTTCCAAAGGATTTTTACTCTCTTTGTTTTTTTTCTTTGCGTTTATGTTTGGTACTGATACAAATAGTGCCAAAATAAGAGCCAATAGTGATATATGTTTCATAGTATATAAATAGTTAAAATTTCAGATATGTGATGTATATAATCCGCAAATATATAAAAAATGAGTAAAAAAATATCATTTTACAATACGTTTCTTAATTAACTTATACATATTTAACTAAAATATTTACATTTAGTGTCAATTTGCTGCTGTAAATTGTTTATGATTGTAAAAATGAGATAAAAGGGCTGAAAAAGTTTTACATTGAGCATATCTTTTTTTATCTTCGCATAAAAATTAACATAAAAAATACAAATAGTTGAGATATATGAAAAAGGGTTTTATCGTAGCCTTGCTTACTATTATGGGAATAGCAACAATATTTCCTGTTGTGGCTACTGAGAAGAATAAAGGGGAGTTGGCAAACATTGTTTGTTTTGTTCGTTTCTTGGGAGAGGACAATGCAGAGTCATTTGAACTTTCTGCATCGACCTACCAACAAATGTTTAACGACGAGACATCAGGAGCAAATTCAGTTTATAACTACTTCTACGAGGCGTCATACGGACAATTGCAATGGAAGAGTACTCTATTTCCCGCACCACAGGGGGATATAGTAATGTCTTACAAAGCAAAAAACGAGAGAAATTACTATAAAGAGAAAAGCAGTATTGCAACGAATGGTTACGAAGATGAGATAGATCGTGCTGCTCGTGAACAAGCATTGATAAAAGAGATTGCATCATACCTATCTACAAACTTGCCTGATGATGCAGTGCTTGATGCCAACAACGATGGTATAGTTGATAATATGTGTATTGTATTGAGTGGACGTAGTGAAATCAGCAATCGTCATCTTTTGTGGCCGCACCGTACCGATTTGGCTCTGCCCGATGAGAAAGCTGTATATATAAAGGATAAAAAACTTGTTGGCTTCTTAATGGTATTCGATGATGCAAACGGGTGGGCTTCTCTCGAACCTGTACCATTTAATACTGGAGTAATTTGCCATGAGATGTCGCACTCATTAGGTACATACGACCTTTACCATGTATCAGATAACCTTAACCCGGTAGGAGAGTGGGATTTGATGAGCGATAACCTTTTAGTGCCACAACAGATGTCGGCATATACAAAATATCGTTATTGTGGATGGATTGATGAAATTCCAGAGATAACAGAGCCTGGAACATATACTCTTAACCCTGTTGGCGGAGCAACATCCGAGAATATTGCATACAAAATAAAGATGATAGGCTCTGACGAATATTTCGTTGTGGAGTATCGCAAAAAAGATGGCACCTTTGATGCAGGCTTGCCACAATCAGGATTGTTGGTGTATCGCATAAATCCTGCATATACAGGAGGTAATGTAAACTACAACGGAACAAGCCGTTTGGATGAGGTTTATATCTTCCGCCCCGGAGGAACAACAACTGCTGACGGAGATATTGAAAAAGCAGCGTTCAGCATTGATAACGGACGTGCAACATTCGGAGGCGCAGGTGCTGCTGTAAAACCATTCTACAGCGATGGAAGCGAAGCACGTTTTGCACTAACAAACATTACAACTTGTGGCGAAACAATATCGTTTACATTTGAGACATTAGGTCACCAAATCTCTGTTTTAAAAGAGAACGTAGCATTTAATGGTAAAAAAGGAGATAAAGGCGAGGTAACAATAGAGAGTGATGTTGCTTGGCAACTTTCTGCATTACCTGAGTGGTTGACAGTTTCGGCTACTGAAGGAGCTGCAGGAAAATCAACAATCACATTTGAGACCTTATCGGAGAACGTTGCGGCACAAAACCGAGAGGCAACCATAATTGTAACATCTCCCGAAGATGAGTCGGTATCTGCAACCATTACCGTTTCTCAACAATCAAATACGATATTGCCACCATCAGAACTTCAAGCAAAGGTAGAGGAGGGTAGTGTAACCGTATCATGGACTGCACCTCAAGAGGGAACTCCCGTATTGAGTGAAGGATTTGAGGATACAGACAATATGAATTGGACAATAAGTAACTATAACGACAGAGGTTGGTATTTAACCGAAAGTAGTAAATATTACCTTGCATATAGTGGTAACTACTCAATGTATATGAAGAGTGCATGGGAAGACGAGCATCAAGATGAGATACTTATCTCTCCTACATTTGCAAACGGGAAAGTGCTTACATTCTATAGCAAATCAACAGCACCAAAGAAAACTCCGTCATATCCTCATCACTATTATGTAGAGGTAAGCTCTGATGGAGGAGAGTCGTGGACCCCTGTATATAATCTTATGACCGATTGCGATGTTGTAAATCAATATACACAGATAAAGATTGACCTATCGGAATATACATCAGATAATATGAAGATAGCCTTCCACGCTTGGGATGACGGAGAGATAGGATTGTCATATTGGTGGCAGATTGATGATGTAAACGTATATCCAACAGTAGTGTCAACAACAGTTACAGGATATGCCATATATCGCGATGGAGTTAAAATAGGCGAGAGCCAAACAACCGAGTTTGTAGATAATGCCCCATTGGGAGGAGAACACTCCTATACTGTAAGAGCGTTGGGAGAATTTGGCGAAACATCCGATTCGGAAGGTATCACAGTAAACTATGAAGGAACAGGAGTAGAAGAGAGTATAGTTGATGCTCCTGAAGTAAAAGTCTATTCATACGCAGGAAACATAGTAATTGATAGTGCCGAGCCACTAAAAGAGGTGAAAGTGTTATCAATGAATGGTGTGGTAGTGGCATCAGAGGCAAATGTAAATTCAACAGTTGAAATTTCTGCCACATCGTTGGCAAAAGGGGTATATGTAGTAGTTTGCATACCTCAAAACGGACAACCTGTAGTATCAAAAGTAATATTGTAATGGCAAAGATAGAGTATAGGACAAAAGGAACTTGTTGTCAACTTATAGAGGTAATAGGAGAGGGAGGAAAGGTTGTAGATGTAGCCTTCTTTGGAGGGTGCAATGGAAACCTTCAAGGAATAGCATCATTGGTTAAAGGAATGGAGTATGACCAAGTGATAGAACGCCTCAACGGAATATGTTGCGGATACAAATCAACATCTTGCCCCGACCAACTATGTCGTGCAATAGAACAACTCAAAGCGGAGGAGAACAATGGCTAAGAAAGAGGACTACATAAAACAAAACAGAGAGTTTCTTGCTCAAATCAGGGAGCAAGAGGGTGTTAAAGAGATATCACTTGGCGTATTGCGGAAAATCGTAAAAAGCGGAAAGAGTAATGTACGCCCCCGTGCAGGAAATGTAGTAACTGTTCACTATAAAGGGACACTTATAAACGGCAAGGAGTTTGATAATAGTTATAAACGTAAATGCCCCGAAGCGTTCAGAGTACGCGACCTCATAGTTGGATTTCAAGTTGCACTTACACAAATGACCATAGGCGACCAATGGATTGTTTATATCCCCTGCGAACAAGGTTACGGAATGCGTAGCTCAGGAAATATACCCGGAGGCTCAACACTAATATTTGAGATTGAACTATTAGGAGTGATGTAATAGCTGTTACATCTAATTGTATAAAAAACTACCCTCAAAGCGTGCTTTGGGGGTAGTCTTGTTTAGTATGTAACTTAACCTATATTATGTTACTCTTGAAAGATTTCTGAAAGACGAGTCATATAGTGAATATATTTATGCTCAGTTTCATTCTCCTTGTCCTCTTTTATTAATTGCATAATAAGGTTTGTTTCATCCAATTTTATAATCTCATACTCTTCATCGCTGTAACTTGAAAGTGTTATAACTCCGTTAGAGTAATCCCAAATTCCTTCAAGATATGTATCAGATTCGTTAGTAATCATACCATCGGGGTTAATCTCCAATGCACAATATTTAAATGTGCCATCGGCAAGGAATTTTGTAACAAAACTATATCCGCTTAAATCAAGGGTTTTTACATCGTGAGTATCTCCATATTCAGTCAGGTAATAATCTACTTTATCCATTTTCCAAGTACCTACGATAAGTAGTTTGCCTGTGTCATCTTCAGAACAAGAGTTGAACGTAAATCCACTCAATATAACAAGCAGTAGGCATAAAGATTTAATTGTACGTTTCATAATAGTTCTTCTTTTTTATAAATAATATGTTAATGCAATTCTACAACCAAGGTTTTCGGTTCCGTAAAGAAGTGCGCAACTACCGGGGCTTACAACATCTGTAACCTTCTCAACTTTTCCGGTATTGGCACTAAAGCCTTCGTATGTTGCGTAAGTTTTGGGTTGGAATGTTGCCATAATTGGAGTGAATGTCATAGACAATCCAAGAGCAATTTTAGGAGTTAAGAAGAATTCAAGACCAGCATCTGCTTGAAGACCTAATCCATGAATATAACCCGAATTATATCTCTCCACAGGACGAGCATAAGCAATTCCCAATTTGCTATTGAAGTCGTCTAATTGTCCTTGAGGAGCAGTTACTGGCATTGAAGAGGGAACATGATTTAAATCGGTCATTGCATTACCATATTCAAAAACCATTCTTCCACCTGCAATGGCGTAAAGGATGTCAAATCCATAAACAAATTTAATTTTAGCCGAGCCAACCTTTTGCTCCATACCAAAAGATAATGACAAACTATTTAGTCTTGAAATCACAGCATCAGTAACCTTGTTCTGAGACTCAGGGTTAAGGGCTACAGCAAGGTCGTTTTGTACATATTCCCTATAATTAACAACACTACCATTAAAACCAAAGCCCATTCTGAACGCAGTATTTCCATTAGTGTAATATTTTGCTCTTATTGCAGCTAATGGATCTTGCGAAAGGATAAACATCTGTTTTGGACTGCCGGCCAAATCGGTGATATACTCACCGGCGAAATCGCCGGGGGATGGTTGGCACGACATTTTATATCCAAGAGTAGCAGGGTTGAATGTTATACTAATACCCCAATCTCCCTTTTTGTGATTTGATACATCTCCTTGAGCATATATATTATTTGTCAAAAGAAATATTGAAGCCAGTAATGTTAATATATATTTCTTCATATTTTCTAAGTTTAACAGTTAAGCTACTAAGGTTGTTTTAAGTCTTCTTCTCCAAAGTTTGAGACAGGAGTCATGTCAAGTTTAAACGAGTGAGCCGATCCGCAAGATATCGAAGCCTCTTGCTCTCCAAAGAAGTAAGATTCGCAAGCAACCTTTTTACCCTCATTATTTGTAGTGTAAGAATCGCCATACATTGAAGATTCAACTCTAACCTTTAAACTTTTTCCTACAGGACATCCAAGCTCAACCTTAAAGAAACCATCGTTATCGACAGTGATAGTTTTAAGAGCATAAGCCTCTACATTTCCCTTGTCGTTTGGTACTCCATAAAAAATATTTACTTGATGACCTGCATTAACAAGTTCAGGATCTTCTGCTTGAAGATTTTTGTTAAGAGCAATGTATCTAACATATCCCATTGCGGTAACTTTTGTCTCTAAAACATCAGTACTTAACTCTGTTTGTTTGGTACATGCAGCCATAGCAACAATTAGTACCATAAGAATTCCAAAAAATGATAGTTTTCTCATATTCGTATATTT
>JAZONU010000048.1:0-4448 GCA_045654605.1 Candidatus Caccoplasma sp.
AAAAAGCATCTTTGGTAATACTCTCTATTGTTGCTGGTTTGAGCATATTATCGTCATTATCTTTTAGTCTGATATCAGATGTGAAACTTTTCAATAAGAACTTCTTTGAACTTTCTGACTACTTCTCTGCAAACATACTCCTTCCGATAGGAGGTTTCTTGTTGGCACTTTATGTTGGATGGGTAATGAAAAAGAGAGATTTTATTGCAGAATTGGGAGACGGGAAACAGTCGTCAATATTATTTAAACTGATATTGTTTAGTATTAAATTTATAGCACCAGTAGCAATAATATTCATATTCTTATCAATGATAGGTATATTTAAAATATAGATATGGCAGATAAATTCTGGAATTTCTCGAAGAGGGAACGGATTGCGGCTATTGTATTAACCGTAATAATTGTATCTCTATTGGCTACATCCTTTTTTGAAAAGGATAAAGATGATATGCCTATGAAGGATTATAAAACCGAAATTGAAGAGTTTAGAAGCCGAGTACAGGAGGATACCGATACGGTGGTGGAGAAGATAAGAAAACCTCGAAAAAGGACTAAAAAGGAATATACGCCCAATAAACAGCAACTTGTTCCATTAGAAAAAGAGAGTAGATAATTTTATTTCAAGTAAAAAAACTTTCTCTCCTCTTTAAAGAGTTTAATACTATAATAGTATGTGTAGAGTTCTGATAAGTATAATCATATTAACACTTCTTATAGGGGAGTCATCGTTGTGTGCCGTAAATAGGATAACAATTCATACACTTCCCGATGAACAGACTGCGTTATCAGAGATTGAAAATTTGGATAATAAATTCAATCTATATAAATCTACAAAATTTGACAAGATAACATCCTCAAAACCATTTGAGATATTGGGATTAGGGCTGCCAATGATAATTGGAGGAGTTGCAGCTAAGAGGGAGGATAATCACTTTGTTGATTACGAAATGGCTACTCCTCGTACTACAAAATGTGGTTTTGATGACTATATTCAATATCTCCCCCTTGCAACCAAATATATAATGAAGGTGTCTGGCGTAAAAGGTCGCTCTTCGTGGGGAAGGATGATAACATCTGACCTCTTCTCTGTCGCCATCATGGTTGGTTCGGTAGAAGCATTAAAACATACGATAGATATGCCACGTCCAAATGGAGAAGATAATCACTCTTTCCCGTCGGGACATACTGCAACAGCCTTTATGGCTGCAACGCTTCTGAATAAAGAGTATGGGCATCTCTCTCCTTGGGTGCCGGCACTCTCTTATACTGTTGCTTCGATAACCGCAATGGGACGACAATTTAACTCAGAACATTGGGTAAGCGATCTTTTTGTTGGAGCAGGAATAGGTATTATATCTGCCGAACTTGGATACTATCTTGCTGATTTAATATTTAAAGATAAAGGTCTTTTGTATAAACCTCAACCTTCTAAATGGGAGTATGGACGAAAACCTTCACGCTTTTCAACTTTGTTTGGAGTATCAACACTCTTTGGCAACTATTCAACAACAAATGAGGAGAAGATTGATGTAAAGGTGGGAAATAGAGTAGGTTTTGAAGGGGTATATTTCCCTCATAAGAATGTTGGTGTTGGTGGACGAGTAACCGTAAGCAATAATATGTTTGCCGTTAACGATGAGGTTATGGAGGATTGGATAGGTGAACTGTCGTTATATGCAGGAGCATATTACGAGGCACAACTATCTTCTCGATGGGCAATAGGCTCAAAAACACTTTTGGGATATAATTTCTATTCAGGGTGTGCGTCGTGGCAAGAGAATGGTATTGAGAAAAAAGATGGTAGCTTTGGCTTTATGACAGGAGTGTCGTTTGCTTTTCTCGCTAACGATAATCTGCGATTTTCATTAGATTGTGATTATTCGCTGAATTCGTCATCAAGAGTAGAACCTAAAAAGGTACAACACGAACTATTCACAGGTATTTCGACCTCTGTGGTTTTTTAAACGATAAAGTAGAGTGTAAAACATTAACAATAGAGAGATATGAAAGCTAAACACATTGCACTGATTGTAGTGCTGGTAACGTTGGTAACTGCCATTATTGCACAACAATATGAGAGGGTTGTGAAGATTTATAAGAATGGAGAGGTCTTGAATAGCTATGTGGTTTCTGAAATAGATAGTATCAAATTTGACAAAGTATCTCTATATGAGGTTAACGTCATCTCTTCTCCAAGCGAAAGTGGCAATGCAACCATTAATGGAAAAACTGGTGTGCAACTGGTGCGAGAGGGAGAGGAGGTAATATTGAGTGCGGTATCAAATGCTGGACACTCATTTACTGGATGGGAGAAAAATGGAGAGATTGTCTCTACAGAAAATCCATATAGTACAACCATTAACGAAGCAACTACATATATTGCGACATTCCAAAAGGTATTAGACTATTGCTATCCTACAGGTAATATGCAACATGGTGTAAGATACCTATCTAAATTTACAATTACTGATGGAGTTACATCTCTTGAGGTAAAAGATATTCAAGAGGGTACTAAAGATGAGGCATATAAAGATAGGACATCCTCAATTCTTATAACTGAGGCTGGTTCAACTCTCTGCTTCTCTAAGATGAGCTGGAACGGAGAGTGGATGCACGCATACGTTTATATTGACTACAACTCAGATGGTGTCTTCAATACAACTTCAAACGCATTAGCACTTAACAATGGCGAGTTAGTAAGTTATAACTATTTGTCAGAGAAGGGCGCAAGTCAAGGAACAAATAGTATGGGCGAGGTTGTTTCAAACGCTTGCGGTGTATTGGCAAGTAATATTCCCTCGTGGGTTTTACCATCAACCTTAACTCCTGGCGATTATCGCCTCCGCTTCAAAGTTGACTGGAACGACTCAGACCCATGTGGTTCAACCCGCGAGAACAACGAGATACAAAGAAATGGTGGTTGCGTGTGCGATATTACTTTACGAATAGTTGCTGAAGGTTATGCACCAACTGCAACATCAAAAATAACTCCAGCAGGTGCTGGTACAGTTGAGATAACAGACGAGAATGGGCGTGACGGAAAAATATTATTACAAGCTACTGCTACTCCAGGATATGTATTTGAGGAGTGGAGAGTAAATGGCACTACACTATCAACTGCAAATCCATACGAAGCACCAATAAACACAGATACTGAGTATGAAGCCATTTTCCGTATTGCAGAGATGGTTAATGTAACAGTAACATCGTCTGAAGGAGGAACAGCAGAGGCAACAAATAGCAATGTAATGGAGGGCACAGAGGTTACTCTCACTGCAACTGCTGAAGATGGATATATATTCCAAAATTGGACTTTAAACGGAGAAGTTGTTTCAACCGATAATCCATACACAACTGTTATTAGGGGCAACTCAGAGTATAAGGCAAACTTCGCAGAAAAATACGCTCAACTTACAAATGTTCCAACAATCTATATTAATACCGAAAATGGTGTTGGTGTAACAAGTAAAGAGAACTATGTAACTGCGTATGTTACAGTACGCGGAGCAGAAAACGAGGAGGATAACATTACCGAAGTTTTAACAGAGATAAAAGGTCGTGGTAACTCAACATGGAATATGGCTAAAAAACCATACCGCCTGAAATTTGATAAAAAGATAAACTTCTTGGGTAACGAGGCAAAAGAGAAAAACTGGGTATTGTTAGCCAACTATGCCGACAAAACTTTGATGCGTAACGCACTTGCGTTTGAGACCGCTCGCAACATGTTTGAGTTTGGATTTACTCCATCAGCAACATTTGTTGATGTTGTTTTGAATGGCGAGAATCTTGGTAGTTACTTGCTAACTGACCAGGTTGAAGTAAAACCAAAACGTGTACCAGTAACAGAGCAAGATGAGACAACGACATCTGCTGATGCCGAGATTACAGGAGGATACTTGATAGAGGTTGATGGTTATGCAGATAGTGAAATCTCATGGTTTAAAACAACCAAAGGTATGAAGGTAACTATCAAATACCCAAAAGATGATGAGATTAACTCAGACCAATCGTCATACATTAGCAACTACACTCAACAAATGGAGGATGCACTGTTCAGTTCAACATATACTGATGCTGAGACAGGTTGGAGGAAATACATTGACGAAACATCAATGATTGATTGGTACATAGCTTGTGAGTTGTTCGGAAACTCTGATGCTTGGTGGAGTACATATATGTATAAAGAACGAGATGATGTATTTAAGTTTGGTCCGCTTTGGGATTTTGATATTGCGTTCAATAACGATAGCCGTTTAGGTGATGCTACTCAAAAACTAATGCGTACATACGCTCACGACCCTAAAACTTGGGTAGCTCGTTGGTGTAGCGACACTGAGTTTATGAATGGTGTTAAGGCGCGTTGGGCAGAGTTAAGAGCAAATGGTTTGGCTCTGTTTATGAACAACTATATTGTAAACACAGCCACATATCTTGAGGAGTCGCAA
>JAZONU010000049.1:0-2460 GCA_045654605.1 Candidatus Caccoplasma sp.
AGAGTATGCTGATTTTATAGACTTGTCAAAATTAGGAGGAATTATAGTTAAAGGAACAACATTGGCTCCTCGACAAGGTAATCCATACCCCAGAATGGCAGAAACCCCATCAGGTATGTTAAATGCTGTTGGACTACAAAATAAGGGAGTAGATTACTTTGTAGAGAATATATATCCACAAATTAAGGATTTAGATACAGCAGTAGTAGTTAATGTGTCAGGCTCAACAATAGATGATTATGTTGCAGTGGCTGAGAAGATAGATGCTTTAGAGAATATTCCTGCAATTGAATTGAATATCTCTTGTCCTAATGTAAAAGAGGGTGGTATGGCGTTTGGAACATCTCCTCGAAGTGTTGAGAATGTGGTAAAAGCAGTTAGACAAGTATATAAAAAGACTCTTATTGTAAAATTATCTCCAAATGTTACTGACATAACAGAGATTGCAAGAGTTGCTGAAGCTGAAGGTGCCGATTCATTGTCATTGATAAATACTATGTTGGGAATGGCTATTGATGCAGAGCGTCGTCGTCCATTGCTTTCAACTGTTACAGGAGGCCTTTCAGGAGCATGTGTAAAGCCTGTAGCCTTACGTATGGTATGGCAGGTGTCAAAGGCTGTTAAAGTGCCTTTAATTGGTTTAGGAGGCATTATGAATGCAACTGATGCAATTGAATTCTTATTGGCAGGAGCATCTGCAATACAAATAGGAACAGCAAACTTTATTGATCCTCAAATATCAGTTAAGGTAGCAGAGGGGATAGATGAGTATTTAACTCGTCAAGGATGCCATTCTGTACAAGAAATAAATGGCGGATTGATAGTGTAGAACTTGTTAGGGAAAATATAATATATTATAGAAATAGAGTTCGGTTTTTTACCGAACTCTTTCTTTTTGTATCTCCCGAACAAGCTGCATTATTCTTCTATTTGAAAACAGAATTCAGATATAAAGGTGGTATCTGAATCCTGTTTTCTCATTTACATAATCTATTGGACACTGCACTGAAACCTTCCTTATAGAGATAAAAAAACAGGTCGAATTTTCATAATCCGACCTGTTGAATTTTTAGGGTTGATTTTTTATTTTACAATTAAAGTTCCGCGTTGAGTTTTACCATTGCTATCTTTTACAATAACAATATACATTCCTTTTGCCCAATTTGAATTTGGTATTTTGATGGCGTTGTCCATATTCATAGGTTCATTTGCTGAATATATAATTTTGCCATCAATAGAACTAACTATTACTTCAATTGTTCCTTCCATTGAGTCAGAAATGAATAAATTTATCTCTTTTCCGTTGTCAATAGGGTTGGGGGCGATAGTAAGTGTTTTGTTATCTATCTCTGCATCTTCAATTCCTGAGGGAAGTCCCCATTGATTATCAAGGAAATTGATTCTGTCTAAAACATATTGTCTTAAGAAATTAACCTCTGCCTCATACGATCCACGAGCAGCCAATTCGCGATATACTTTACTCCACAAAATATTCCACACCTGAAAGTTATTTTCTTGTGATTCATCCAGTAGCTCAGATGCCTCTGTAATATAGTTGTTCATAAACGATTTAAGACCTCTTGCTCTTAATTCTCCCCAACGAGCTTTAACTGCAGAAACGAATGTTGGATCTTGCCACCAACGAGCAATCCATGTTTTGGGGTCATGAGCATAGGTTCTCATGTATTTTGTAGTTGCATCGCCCAATCTGTCATCGTTGTTGAATGCAATGTCAAAGTCCCAAAGTGGACCAAGTTTGAATATCTCATCTCTCTCTTTGTACATATATGTACTCCACCAAGAGTCTGAGTTTCCGAATAACTCACAAGCAATATACCAATCAACAAGAGATGCCTCGTCAACATATTTTCTCCAACCTGATTCAGGGTTAGTGAAATCAGAACTAAATAGAGCAGTCTCCATTTGTTGTGTATAGTTAGAAATGTAGTTGCTTTGTGCTGAATTTATCTCGTCATCTTTAGGGTATTTGATAGTAACCTTCATACCTCTATTTGTTTCAAACCAAGATATCTCACTATCTGCAAAACCATCTACCTCAATTAAGTATCCTCCAGTAATTTCGGGGTCTGATGCCGAAACAGTAGTCTCTTGTTCAAGAACAGGAACCCTTTTGCTTTTAACTTCAACTTGATCAGTTAATGTGTAGTTACCCAAGTTTTTACCGTTCAATACAACGTCAACAAATGTAACAGATGGAGTAAATCCAAATTCAAATATGTTACGTGCGGTTTCAAAAGCTAAAGCGTTACGTATTAATGTTTTGTCTGCATAGTTTGCTAATAATACCCAGTTTTTTTCTTTAGCTGCATTACCTAAAAATTTAATTTTTTTATCGAATTTCAATCGGTAAGGTTTTTTTGCCATACCCCAAGTTGAGTTACCTCTACCTTTTATTTCAGTAAGGACCTCTGTGATATTATCTTCTGCATTTTCAGCACC
>JAZONU010000050.1:0-8728 GCA_045654605.1 Candidatus Caccoplasma sp.
ATCCAATTGACGTTCGGGATATAGCAATGATTGTAGTTGATGTACATTACGGAATGTATCCCATAATGAGAATACTGTGTAACGGTTTGTTGCAGTTTTTAAGTTGTCTCCACTCTCCATTGCCGGATACTCTCCATTTACATCTTGTAAAATGTTAGGATGTATCAATGAGTGGTACAAAGCTGTATAGAAGACTGTTTTTTGGTCTTCAGTTCCCCCTTCTACTGTTGCCGCCGATAGATATTCGTTCCAAGTATTATAAGCATCGGTGCGAACTTTCTCGAAATTGAATCCTTGTTGCTCTGCATCAAGGTTCTCACGAGCGTTCTCGCAACTTACGAATGATATTCCTATCTGCACCTCAATTTGTTCGCCTTCTGTTGTATTAAACACATACCAGTTACCAATATCATCACCCGACATTACGCGAGAGTATTTTGGGTATAGTTTGTATTTTCCGTTGTCAACATCCCACTCGCCCTCTACGCCTGTTTTGTTGCGTTGCATCTTCCAGAATCCGTAGTTTTGAGGTGCTTTGCTGACACGCATTACAAAGTATATTGGGAATACGGCTTGAGGGGTATAACAGAATGTTCCCATAAGTTTGCTACCCTCAATCTCGGTTGCACTTACTCTGCGAACAGTTGCTCCCGATTCGTTTGTCAATCCCTCTCCCAAATTCATAAGTATATTACTTTGTCCTTCGGGGAATGTGAAACGGGCAATACTTGTACGGGGAGTTGCCGACACTTCACATTTAATGCCATACTTGGTTAGCTCGTTTGAGTAGTAACCCGGTGTGGCATTTTCGTTTTTATAGGTACTACCATACTCTTTATAATCGACAATAAGATCGCCTGTTGTAGGCATCAATAATAGTGAACCTAACTCGGGGCAACCCACTCCACTCAAATTCACATGCGAAAAACCTGTAAAGAATGAGTTGTGATACTCGTAGGGTGTTGACCACCAACGAGCGTCCTTGTCGAATTTATTATCTGCCGAACCCATTACATTAAAGGGGACAACAGACATAAACCCTCCGGGAGATACTGCTCCGGGGTTGGTTGTTCCAAAGTTTGTTGTTCCGATAAACGGATTTACGTAGTCGGCCGCTGTCTTAGCCTCTACGGTCACCAATGCAAAAAGCATCAATGCGGCACACAGATAACGATATATTTTCATACCTTTTAGTTTATAGTGGATAATTCCGTAAATCAGGCAGAGTTATCAACCTGATTTACGGAATACACCTATAGAAATATTACAATATGTTTGTTTTTTTAACGAACTCTATTACCTCGCTGATTTTACCGAATGCCATACCTGTAACAGTATCAGCACATCCGTAATAAACTGCAACTTGGTCTTTCTCTTTATCGAACAACGCTGCACATGGGAATACTACGTTAGGCACATCTCCTTGCATTTCGTAAGGTGCAGCAGGAGCCAAAATATAGTCGCGTGTGCGATACAATACTTTTGTTGGATCCTCTTTATCAAGGATAGCCGCTCCCATTGAGTAGCGGAATCCGTTACAAGTTGTGATAACTCCGTGGTAGAACATCAACCAACCCTCATCTGTCAAGAAAGGAACTGATCCTGCTCCAATTTTTGTACATTGCCATGCACTCTCTGGGAATGGAGTAACTTTCATCACACAACGGTGCTCGCCCCAATATTTCATGTCGGGAGAGAAGCTAATATAGATATCACCAAAAGGAGTGTGTCCGTTATCACTTGGACGGCTCAACATAGCATACTTACCATTGATTTTCTCAGGGAACAATACTCCGTTACGGTTGAAAGGCAAGAATGCATTCTCACATTGATAGAACTCTTTGAAATCGAAAGTATAACCTATTCCAATTGTTGGTCCATGGTAACCGTTACACCAAGTAATCCAATATCTGTCCTCAATCCAAGTAACACGTGGGTCGTATTTGTATTCCGACTCAATCATCTCAGTGTTTCCTGCTTTGAATTTGATTGGTTCATGGTTGATTTCCCAGTTAATACCATCTTTACTGAATCCTGCGAAGATGTTCATTTGAACAGCTTTGTTATCGCAACGGAATACTCCTGCAAATCCATCTCCAAAAGGCACTACTGCACTATTAAAGATACTGTTTGATGAGGGGATATGATAACGGTCGATAACCGGATTTTTTGAATATCTCCACATTACATCTTTACATCCTTCGGGACGATCTTCCCATGGCATTTCTACTTTTCCCATAATTTTATTATCTAAATTGGTTAATATTTTGTTATCTATTACTCTTTAATCTCTTCCATAACAGGCTCTACCTCCTCTTCTGTGTCAGGAGGTGTAACCTCTTGTACAGCGGGAGCTACAGGCTTTTGTTTAATATTTAGTTTGAAATTCATCACTTGTGTTGAATCCTCTATAATATTTACTTTTTGAGTCAATTTCTCATAACTCTCACCAACAATCTCTATCTCGTACTCTCCAACAGGAAGGTCCTCAAATGTATAACAACCTGTTGAATCTGTTACAGCAGAGAATGTTGTTCCCTTAACCCTAATCTCCATTTTTGATAGAGGCTCATTTGACTCATTAGTAATTTTTCCTGATATATTTGCATTACTTGGATTTAATACTAAATAGATTACAAATGATATTGCAGCTATTACAACAAAACCTATTATTGACGAGAATAATCTCTTTATCGATGACATATTTGCATTATCGAAAGGCACTACCCACGCCATTATAAATGCAGGTATTGACACTATTAATGCAATTAGGAAGAACTGTTCGTATCCCACTTGTTGGTATATCCAACCACTTATCATACCGGGTATCATAAATCCGAGATTCATAATTCCCGATGCAACAGCATAGTGAGCCATTGTATGTTTGCCCGGAGCAACTTGTTGCATCATAAATAGCGTTAATCCAACAAATCCAAATCCGTAACAGAAATATTCCAATACCAATCCACTACCTATTATATAAATATTTTCAGGTTGAAATAGAGCAAAAAGATAATATACTACAAACGGAATGTTAAAGATACATATTAACGAAAAGAGAACTCTTTTTAAATTAAGAGCCGCAATATAGTATCCTCCGGCTATAGAACCCAATATAAATGCTATTGTTCCAAGTGTTCCGTATATCAAACCTATTTGTCCGTTGCTTAATCCCAATCCGCCCTCTTCAACAGAAGCTTTTAAGAATAGAGGAACCATTTTAACTGCAAATCCCTCTGTTAAGCGATAACAGATTATAAATAGGATGAAAACCCAAATGCTTTTCTTTTTAAAGAATGCTTTAAACACGTCAACAAACGATACAATTGCTCCATAGGCAGATGTTGGTGCATCAGAAGATTTTGCACCTTTAGGCAATGAAAAATAGTGGTAAATTGACAATCCACAAAGCAAAATAGCTATCAATCCCATTATTATCATCCATGCATACATAGGAGCTTTTTCAGGATTATTCTCTTTAAAATAGTCCATCAAAATACCAGCTAATCCAACAAAAGCTCCGTTTGCCAAAACCTTTGCAAGATTAAAGAATGCACCTTGCCAACCTATATAGCGAGCCTGAGTATCTTTATCAAGAGCTGTCAAATAAATTCCGTCGGTTGCGATATCGTGTGTTGCCCCACTAAATGCAATTACCGCCATTGTGGCTATTGAAAACGCAAAGAAATTGGGAATTGGTAGCATAAATGCTATAAAACCAAAACATAATCCCGATATCATTTGAGTTATTACAACAACACCTTTTTTTGTTCCCCAAATCTCAAGCAAGGGGCTCCAAATTGGCTTCAAAGAGTAAGGTAATATCAACAACGAAGTCCAGAGAGTAATTGTTGCCTCGTCAATACCGAGATCTTTAAACATAATTACCGACACCAACGATAAAGCCACAAAGGGCAAGCCCATTGCAAAATAGACTGATGGCACCCAAGATATGGGATTTTTTACTTTACCTTCTTTCATTTTATCCTCTGTAAATTAGAATAGGAGAACAACCTAAAAATAGGCTATTCTCCACACTTGTATTGTACTATTTAATTTTTATCTCATCAATAAACATATATGCTCCCTCTTTGGGTAGCTGATGTGCTGTGTAACGAATGTATCTACAACTTTCATCTCCTACAAAGCCGAAGTTTTTGATTAACATTCCCTCTGTATCGCGAGGCACGTCATTATCGATATGTTTTACTTTACGCCAATTATCTCCATCTTCCGACATATATATATCAACATACTCGGGGAACCATATCCATGGACCTGCTTGTTGCATAAAGTTTACCTCTATCTCTTTTATTGGGGTTACCTCTCCCATATCAAGAACAACATCCACATCTTTATTAAATCCTTGCCAACTTCCGTCACCATACGAAGCACCACCATTATATCCATCAGTAAGGGTAGCTTCGCCTTTTGCTACATAGTGGCTACAATGAGGTACGTTATATGAAACCTTTTTACCTATTGCTTTATGGTACAACGGAGTAAATGTTTGCACCTCTGTTATACGCTTACCGTCTTGGAATATAGCAACCTTTATTGTTGCAGAGTCTTTAACCGAGATTGGCGATTGATATAGAATTGATTTACTTGTAGGAGTTCTCCCATCGGTTGTATATCTGATTTCTACCGGCATCTTATCGCATCGGAACGACAACTCTATTGTACGCTTGTCCATATCAACAACCTCTGTTGCTATTACGCTATTAGAGATTTGGTGAGCATTTATACCTTTATCTTCTAATATTTTAAGGTGTCTGTTTGCTGCGGGCAAGAATCTATCCCAATTTTTAGCTTCGGGCATACACCAACCCAACTCCGATAGAGCCAATAATCGAGGATATATCATGTACTCTACATGCTCCTCTGTTTGAACATATTCAGTCCATAGGTTAGCCTGAACACCAATTATATGCGATTTCTCTTTTGCTGATAGAGAGTCAGGTACAGGCTCATAGCTATACACTCGGCTTAATGGCAAGTAACCACCTATAGCCTCGGGTTCGGTAGCAGGATTATCTTGATAAGCATCAAAATAGAGCCAATTACCAGGAGTCATTATGGCGTCGTGTCCCATTTGAGCAGCTTTTATACCTCCTGCCTCGCCACGCCATGCCATAACAGTTGCATTAGGAGAAAGACCTCCCTCTATTATCTCGTCCCAACCAATCATCTTTCTTCCTTTTGAATTTAAGAAGCTTTCGATGCGTTGAATTAGGTGACTTTGTAACTCATGTTCGTTTTTAAGCCCATTATCGCTAATCACTTTTTGACACTTGGGACAATCTTTCCAATTCTTATGATCAGCTTCATCGCCACCTATATGGATATACTCCGAGGGAAATAGCTCAATTACCTCTGAAAGGATATCGGTTAAGAATGTGTATGTATTCTCATTACCTATACATATCTCTCCACTTGTATAAGGTTTACCTTTACATGAGTACTCGGGATATGCAGCAAGAACCTCATCACTGTGTCCGGGCATCTCAATTTCAGGGATTATGGTGATATTCAATTTTTGAGCATAAGCTACCACCTCTTTAACCTCTTCTTGAGTATAGTATCCTCCTTTTGCTTTGGGGTCATCTTGTTCACAATATAGTCTGTCTCCAAACCAAAACTCTTTCCAATTATTGTACGGACGCCATGCTGCAAAAGATGTAAGACGTGGATATTTTTTTATCTCAATTCTCCAACCTGCACCATCTGTTAAGTGCCAATGGAAACGGTTCATCTTATAGAAAGCCATTACATCTAATTGCTTTTTGATGAAATCTACGCTATAGAAATGACGCGATACATCCAAATGCATTCCGCGATATGCAAAACGTGGCGAATCATTAATTTCCATACAAGGTATTCCTTCCTCGGGAGCTAAATATTTTAGCTGTGCCAAAGTTTGAACAGCATATATAAGACCTCCATATCCACTTGCCTCAATATCCATTGATGTTCGAGATATTTTCAACTTGTAAGCCTCTGAAGATGCACCCGAATTAGAAGTTTTTTTCAATCTTATAACTCCTTGTTCGTGCATATCAGTTGTTTCGGTTGCCTCGGGATATATACCCTTAATCAATTCCAACAAGTTATTTTTATCGGTATTGCTTATATCGCTAAAATAGACATAGGGAGTTTTATTTTTAAAGTTTCCGGGCTTCACCTCCACCTCTACAGGTTGTGGTATTAGCAACTCCACAATATCTGCATTTTTGTTATTGCAACCCAACAATAGAGTTGCAACAACAAACAGAAGAGCTATTTTTTTTATTCTTGTCATCTTAATCATCTATTATTTAACCACAATTTCGTCAACAAAGAGGAATAGAGGAAGATTTTTTCCATCGTGCCACTCTGGACCAACCTTTACACTCTCTGCTTTAATTTTTATATATTGTGCCTTAACAGGAGCAAATTTTGCCTCAAGCATTTGACGTTCTTGTTTGTAACCCTCATATCCTGTTGGGATTTCAAATGTTTGATCGCTTACAGTAGTAAACTCTTTGCCATCAACAGACACTTCAACTTTGTAGCTTGCAGCGGGGAAGATCCAGTTTGCAAGGTCGCAAAGTTGTCCAACAGAAACCTCTGATACCTCTTCAACTTTACCAAGGTCAATGTTTGCAACAAGGTCATTAGTTTCAAAAGCAATCCAACGACCTGTGTTAAATGCGTGAGTTCCTGTTAAACCGTCAACAAGAGTTCTTGCTCCGTCGTAAACATATTTTACGCAGATAGGCTCATCCAATGTAATTTTGGTTGCAGTAGCTTTATTGAAGTCGAAAGTACATTCATATACACTCTTCTCCAATCCCTCTCTATCAGAGAAAGTTTTAAGAGTTGAAGTTTCATTTAGTTTAATAACATCTTTATATACAGGACTTTGAGTTGTTGGCTCTGTTCCATCCAATGTATAGTAGATAGGAGCATTCCCTTGTGTACGAAGAGTAACATCAATTGTATTGTCTTGCATATTTACATCGTACGACATTGCAACCTCCAAAATATGTTTAGCAAAGTTGTTTCCGTTTTGAACATATACTTGAACATTCTTATCAAGACGTTTCAAGAAGCTTGCCCAATCTTTATTCTCAACATTTGTCCAAGCCACCTCACTCAACGCATCCAAACGAGGAAGAAGCATATATTGTAAATAGTCAAAGTCTTTGATATACTCTGTCCATATATTTGCTTGAACACCTTTTATACGAGCACCCTCATCAGTAGTTAAAGAGGGATCAACAGGATTGTAGTTATAAAGCATCTCAACAGGGATATTTCCACCAATTGCAAGAGGTTCGCGTTCAGTATCCAATGTTTGATAGTAGTCAAAGTATAGGTGAGTATTTGGAGTCATAATAACATCGTGTCCTTTGCGAGCAGCTTGGATACCTCCTGCTACACCACGCCATGACATTACTGTTGCACTTTGCGACAACTCTCCCTCTAAAATTTCGTCCCAACCAATCATTTTTCTACCATGTGCGTTTAGGAAGTTTTCTATACGTTTGTTGAAGTATGATTGTAGATATACCTCAGCCGAATGTATTGAATCGCCAACAATACCTTCAGCTTTAATTCTTTCTTGACAATTAGGACATTTTGCCCAAGACTCTTTTGGACACTCATCACCTCCAATATGAATATACTCTGATGGGAATAATTCCATTACCTCTGTTAAGATATCCTCAACAAATTCAAATGTACTCTCTTTACCCATACACAATACATCGCGGCTGATACCCCATGTTTGCATAACTTCGCATTGTTTGTCAAAACATCCAAGGTGTGGATATGATGCTACAGCAGCTACCATGTGTCCTGGCATATCCACCTCAGGGATAATGGTTATTTGACGTTCTGCCGCATAGTTGATTATATCTTTTATCTCTTCGCGAGTATAGAAACCTCCGTAACGGATGTTATCATACTCATGAGTATCGGGACGTCCGATGATTGTACCATTACGATAAGCACCTATCTCTGTAAGTTTAGGGTATTTTGCACTCTCCATACGCCAACCTTGGTCATCGGTAATATGCCAGTGAAATACATTCATTTTGTGCATAGCCATCAAATCGATAAACTCTTTCAATTCATCTACCGAGAACATGTGACGTGCAACGTCTAAGTGGTTTCCACGATATGGCATACGAGGAGCATCCTCAATTGAAACACATTTTGCACTCCACTCAACTCCCTCTGCAAGAGTTTTTCCATAAATTTGAGCAGGCATCAATTGTTTCAAAGTTTGAATTGCATAGAACATTCCGTTTGAGGCACTTCCTTTAATTTTGATATTTTTCTTTGTAACATCCAAAGTATATGCCTCTTTACCCAACTCTTTATCCAACACAAAACTTATTGTTGCATCAGAAGCATCTTTTTTAACAACAACAGAATAGCCTGTTACTTTTTCTACCATTGATGCAAAATTTTCAATTACTTTAATTGTTGGTGCATCAACATCTCCGCTGTAACTTATTACTACATTCTTTGGCAAAACAAAATTTCCACTTTCTGCTTCAATTGAATTTGGCATTGGAATAATAGTATATCCCATTTTCGAAGATTTGCACGAGAACGTAACAAACAGCACCGCCGATAGACATAGTGCAACTAAAGTTGAGATTTTTTTCATAATTCTAATGTGATTTATTTATGTTTATATTCAATATTTACACTTTATGCAAATTGGTGGTAAAAA
>JAZONU010000051.1:0-1760 GCA_045654605.1 Candidatus Caccoplasma sp.
AAAGGCGTTGAACGTGCTTGTGTTATTACCGATGCTCTTGCATGTGCAGCAAGCGACAGCACAACAGCATTCGATCCACGCGTAATAATTGAGGACGGTGTATGTAAACTTGCCGACCGTTCTGCTCTTGCAGGTTCTGTGGCAACAATGGATCGTCTAATCCAAACATTGGTACAAAAAGCAGAAATACCTTTGCAAGATGCAATTCGTATGGCATCAGAGACACCGGCTAAGATTATGAATGTATATGACCGCAAAGGATCATTGCAAAAAGATAAAGATGCAGATATTATGATTCTTGACGAAGATTTGAACGTACGTGCAGTATGGGCAATGGGCGAACTTGTTGAAGGAACTTATAATCTTTAATAATAAGAGTTGTTAGTTTTTAGTTGTTGGCTTCGCCACCCCTTCGGGGTAGTTGTTAGCAGCAAGAAATAAAAATATTAAGGCTGATTATCTGAACTAATCAGCCTTTTTTATCTAATAATGAATCTCTTAACTAACAACTAAAAACTAATAGCTAACAACTGGTTAAAGCATCCCATTCTCAACTAAAACGCAGATGCGTTCTATTATGCGGTCTTTCTCTTTTTTGTCGGGTTCATATTCAGCTTTAAGGTTTACACCAAACATTCTACCAAAAGTTTGCCAGAAACCAGCTCTAAACCCTCCCAAAAAAGCCTTTATTATATGGTGTGAACTTTGGTTACACTCCCTATCAATCAATAAAATAAGCATTTTGGCTTGCGAATAGGTAAACTCTTTAAGAACAGGTTTGTACTCCTCGAATATATCTTTTTCCATCTGTTTGAAGTGGGCTTCGCGTTGTTCTTCTGGAATAGTCTGAACATACTCGTATGTTTCAATAAGAGCAGCTCTCACCATTTTAGCATAAGGCAGAGTCTTTTTAACATCTCTGACAGTCTTCCAATAGAACTTTTCGTCCTTTTTGTTTTTAAATTTATATTCGGGAACACAATATACAGTTCTGATGTTTATCATGGGGACAGTATCACCCGATGCGAGGACAACCCTATAAGGGTTACTACAAATATAAGATTTATTGAGATAAGGGTTATTGCTTCCGTCAGCTTTTATATCAACAGACAGAAGAAGTAAAAAAATAATAGATATTATCGATATAACACACTTTCTCATTTTCGTTGTAAAGGTAATATATATTTATATATAAAAACATACAAAATCCCAAATATTAGTTAATTTTGCGTTAAAATCACCATTGTAAAAATGTCAACAAAACTATTCGAAGATATAATATTTGGTCCTATCCGTAGTCGTCGTTTAGGAATATCGTTAGGAGTAAATCTTCTACCTACCCATGGGAAAATATGTTCATTTGATTGCATATATTGCGAATGTGGGTATAATAGCGAGCGTCGTGGCGATAACCGTTTGCACACACGCTCAGAGGTTAAAGAGGCACTGCAACACCGCCTTTCTACAATGAAAGAGGCAGGCGAGGGGCTCGATGTAATAACCTTTGCAGGAAACGGAGAGCCAACACTTAACCCCGAATTCGAACAAATCATATCAGATACCATAGAGTTGCGTAATTTATATTATCCCAATGTAAAGATATCGGTATTATCAAATGCAACACGCCTGAAAGATGATTCAGTCTTTCGTGGATTGATGCAGGTTGATAACAATATCCTCAAATTAGACTCGGCAATAGAGAAAACGTTTAAATTATTGAATGCACCAAACATCTCGAGCTACTCGGTAAAGGAGCATAT
>JAZONU010000052.1:0-3018 GCA_045654605.1 Candidatus Caccoplasma sp.
AAAAACCGCTTATTAACAAAAGACATCAATTACCGCATTTTGGGGCGAGTTATTACTCTTAAAGCCGGTTTTAAGATTTTATGAGTAATAATTTTTAGTTTATCAGTAATAACTTTTAATTTATCAGTAATAACTCGGTTATTAAAAGGGAACCTGTTTACAAACAGCAGTGCCACAAGCATAACAGCAATCCGGGTTGCAGAGAGACACTTTGTTATCTCCTTAAAGAAGAATATATTTTTTGTTTTTTCTCTGCCGGGCGAAAAATGGGCATATAATATGGTATAATAGAAATAGAAATACATTTCATAGGAGGCTTCCGGGTGAAATATAACAAAAAATGCACAATAGTTCTTCTTCTCCGCCTGCTTGAAAACGAGAGCGACGCTTCACACCCCCTCTCACAGAGCGCGCTTGCAAAAATGATGACCGATATGGGACTCCCCTGCGACAGAAAGACAGTGGGCAGAGATATCAAGGCGCTTCAGGGCATCGGCTACCCCATCATGAGCTGCCACAGCGGATATTATATGGACCGCCTGGCAGTAAGCGCCACCGAGGCAAAAATTGTTTGCCGCTGTTTGGAGGAGAGCAAGCCCGAAGGGATTGATATTGAGGAATTCCTCCCAAGGCTCAAGCGAGCCATCGGGCATAGGTATATATAAATAAAAAAGGAAATGACGATTACTAAAACCGCATTCAATGAGAAAGCTACCCGACCGAGGTCGGGGAGCTTTCTTTTATCATATTATATTAATATGTATATGTGGTTGCAATGGTTGCGGGGCCCTCGGCGGTAGTGTAGTTGATGGTTACGGATGTAACCTTGCCGTCGGTAACAGTGAGGGTAAGGGTAACATCTGCATCAATCTTTACACCAAGAACGCTCTCGGTGTTTGCCGCCTCAACGGTAGCGGTAAGAACGCCAACCTGAACGGTGTAGGTCATCTTTGCGCCATCGAGATTGTACTGTGCAAGGGCAGCAGCGGTAACGGTGGAGCTGACAGAGCCATCGGTAACATTACCGTTCTTGTCGATGGTAGCCGAACCGGTAACAGTCTCCTTGTCGGGAGCTGTGGGGTTGGTGGCATTAATCTCGTTGAACTGATCGTAAGTGTAGTTTACAAGAATGTTCTCTGCGCCGTAGGAGATATCGAACTCGCCTGTCATAGGATCGTCGCTAATGGTTGTCTCCATAGAAACCTCAATCTTAGCGGTCTTGGGAGCGGATGCGGTTACAGCAGCCTTGAAGGGCTCAAGATTGGAGTAGTCGGGTTCATCCGGAACATCGGGAACCTCGGGTGTTCCGCCACAGGATACAAGAGCGAATACGCATACAAGCGCAAGCAGAAGAGCTATAATCTTTTTCATTATATCTAACCCTCCAATTAGTAATTAATAGGTTCGATATCGTAGGAATAAGCAACCTTGATCTCTACGGTACCGGCAGCAACGCCGTTTTCCTCGTCTGCTGCAATCTCATAGGAAATGGTGATACCGGTTACAACAGCGCCCTCGTTGGTGATTGTAACGGCTACATCTGCGGGAATTTCAGTACCAAGAATGGCAAGAGTGTTTGCCGCAGGTACGGAGAAGGAAAGCACACCATCCTCATAGGTGAACTCGGTGATAACCTTGGAGTCAAGGAAGATAGCGATATCGCCTCTCTCGGGGATAGACATCTCGCTGTCGGGGTTCCAGCGGCCTACGGCCTTACCGGTCTCGGGGTCGATCTTCTTAGTGCCCTTGCCCTCAACATAGAGGGTGATCTGTCGGTCAGCCTTTATCTTATCAAGGATTTCCTCGCTTGCACCACCCTCGGTAACATTTCTCAGCTCCTCCTCGGTGTTATCGAAGATAGCAGCCTCATATGTACCGGTTGCATCGGTAACAGTACCGACGGTGAGAATCTTGGTGGATACGAACTTAGTATCTGCAAAGTTCTGAGTGGTAACAGCAGTTGTCTTGGTGGGAGCGGAGTTGCGATACATTGCAGTTATATCTGCAAGAGTGGTATCGGGAGTAACCGTCTCGCCGCCACCGCCACAGGATACGAGAGCGAACAGACAAAGAGTTGCCGCAATTACAAACGCAATAATTCTTTTCATTATCATTCTCCTCCTATCTTATGCCTCCGCCTCGACAGAGGGGAATTTCAGTGTCTGCTTGGAGTAGGTGTAGGATGTGTTGATGCTTATGGAAGCGCCACTACCGGTCTTGCCGGAAACGCGAACCATCGAGAGGTTAACGCCGTTAGACTCAACAGTGATTGTGAAATCGCCATCAACATCAAGATCTACGCCAAACACATTCTTGATATTCTCAGCAGAAATCTTTGCTACCAGCTCGGTGTTATCCTCGGTGATGGAAACCTCGGTGAGGTACTCCTCCTTGAGATCGAACTTGATGATAGCGGTGGAGGGAGCTACTGCTGCCCAATTGCTACCGTCGGTAGAGTAAAGACCGTCTTTGTAGTAAATATACTGAGTGGGCTCGGTATAATACCTGCTGTCCGCACCAAGCTCAATTGCCTCCTCGGGAGTGAGCATACGAGTGCGATTATACTCGAAGATGGAGTTATTACCCTCAACAGTCATGACATAGTTATCGGTAAGGGTATCGCCATTAGCCTTTACATAACTAACAAGGGTAACGGTCTTGGTGGGTGCAGATGCCTTAGCCACATCATAGATGCTGACATTTTCAACTACAGGGGGCTCTTCTTCGCCGCCACAGGAGCCGAGTGCAAGCACACAGCCAAGGATCAAGGTAAGAGAGAGTAGCAAACTTGTAATCTTTTTCATTTCAGATACCTAATAAGCCTTTCGTTCCTTATATATTATTTGCTATAATAATTATACATATTCGATAGACAAAAGTCAATAGGAGCGTCAATGTTTATCCCTCTCCTTCTTGACGAAAAATCTGTCTGAATTTTATTCAAAATAACCAAAAGTCCCTTATTATCTTAAAAATAAAAGACTTTTACCCCTCTTTTGTACCCAAAAAGCAGAAAGA
>JAZONU010000053.1:0-11802 GCA_045654605.1 Candidatus Caccoplasma sp.
GCAGAAATTGTGGTACGCATTGACAGGCTTGGAAAAAACATCCAATCAAAGTTTGCATACCGTTATTACAACTCTTACTCTATAGGAATTGATTTCACCGCAAGAGATTATCAAGCCAAAGCTCGAGCAAACGGAAATCCTTGGGATATCAGCAAAGGGTTTGACGGCTCGGCAGTTGTTGGAGAATTTATTCCCACAAATGGAGAAAAATTGGGAGAAAAAGAGTTCCACTTAAACATAAACGGCAACGAAGTACAACGAGGCAACAGTAAAGATATGATTTTCTCAATTGATGATATTGTTGCATACGTTAGCAAGTTTTACACTCTCAAAAAGGGAGATTTAATATACACAGGAACTCCTGCCGGAGTTGGAGGCGTTAAGATAGGCGACAGATTAGAGGGTTTCATAGGTGATGAAAAATTACTCGATTTCTACGTTAGATAATCGCAGTAACAGACATACACCTTAATATAATGAGATTAGGACTTCTTAAACATATTGCAATTATTGTGGCATTAATGGTAGCTCTACCAATATATGCTACGTCATCGCTTTGCGACCGATACACCACAACCTCAAAACTTGCATCGGGCAGATGGGTAAAAATAGAAATTGGAGCAAGTGGAATCTACCAAATCTCATACTCAACGCTACAAAATTTAGGTTTTAATCCAGCGAAGGTAAAGATATACGGATATGGAGGAAATATGCTCCCCGAAAATTTTTCGGAGCCATACATTGACGATCTTCCTGAACTCCCCATCTTAAGAGATAAAAACAGAATTATATTCTACGGAGAGGGAACAATCAAATGGACAAATAATGGCACGTCTTTTACCCATAAACAAAATCCATATTCATCATCGTCATACTACTTCATCTCTCAAAGTGAAGATGCCGATATTGTAATGGATCAAATATCAGACAATCCACAAGAAGAGGCAACAGAACTCACCACATTTGATGATTACGCCCTATATGAAAGTGAATTATGCAATGTAGGAAATATGGGACGAAATCTATACGGAGAGGATTTCCTATATAAGACCATCCAAAATTTCAATTTCAATACGACAGGAGCTGTAGGCGAAATTGATATGCGAATTAACTTTATTGCCAAAATGCAAACAAAAGGTTCTCTCACCATAAAACACAACGGAAAGAGTCTAACTAATGGCGAGAAAAATATTTTAGCATTCACAAGCTCAGACGATTGGTACTATACTGCAGCAAAACTTACCACACTCAATAAAACATTTACTCCAAGCGGAGCAGAAACCATTACATTGCAATTTTCGGGTAATGAAGTAAAAGTTGCACGATTAGATTTTATCCGTTTGCAAATGAAACGTAAACTAATACTTTATAATGGCGTTGTAAAATTCAGATCATTAGAGGCACAAAACAATTATGTAAGATACAACATAAATACAAATGGTAGCTCATCGGTACAAGTATGGGACATAACAGAGGCTCACAATCCTAAAAAGGTATTGGCAAACAAAACAAACAACACTCTTGCCTTCACCCCAAATTCATTGGGAGTGAGAGAGTACATCGCATTCGACACAAATAAAACTTTCAACGAACCTACCTATGTAGAGGAGATTGCAAACCAGAACCTACATGGATTGGAGCGTGCCGATTTAGTTATAATTTCGCCACAACAGTTCTACCAACAAGCAAAAAGATTGGCAGAGTTTCACCGCGATCACGACCAACTATCATCAATAATAGTACGTCCTGAATTGATATATAACGAGTTCTCTTCAGGAAAGCCTGATGCAACTGCATACAGAAGATTTATGAAAATGTTCTACGACCGTGCAGAATGTGTAGGAGATAAAGAGTTATACCCTCGCTACCTACTTCTTTTTGGAGATGGTTCTTGCGACAATAGACATATAACATCAGAATGGCAAGGCTATAAATACCCATTCCTTTTGACATTCCAATCTGAAAGTAGTATCGATGAGAGAAGTTCATACGTCACCGACGACTACTACACATTCTTGAAGGATAGTGATGGCAACAACCTACTCTCTGACAAACCTGCCATTGGAGTTGGACGTTTCCCTGTTCGTACAACGGAGGAGGCAACAATTGCTGTTGACAAAGTCATTAACTACACTCTAAATACCAATTATGGCATCTGGAAAAACAACCTCTGCTTTGTAGCAGATGACGGCAACCATTCTGGGCATATGGAGTTGGCAGATGATTTAATTAAAATAGTACAAAAGAGCAATCCTGAATTTTTCGAGAACAAAGTTTATATTGACGCATACAATAAGGAGGGAGGTTCAAGCGGAGGCACATATCCTGATGCAAAGAACGACATGTTTAAGTTCTTTGAGAACGGACAGTTGGTGGTAAACTATGCAGGACACGGAAGTGCCACAGGCTGGACCAAAGAGAAACTTTTGACAATACAAGATATTAAAAAACTATATCTCGAGAAATTACCATTTTTCATAACTGCCACATGCGACTTTAGCCGTTTTGATGCACCAACAACATCGGCAGGAGAAGAGATGTTCCTAAACAGTAAAGGTGGAGGTATTGGTCTAATATCTACAACTCGCGTTGTTTATATGGACAAAAACGAAACCTTTAACAAGGAATTAATATCTCACCTATTTGATCGCGACGATGATGGTAAACGATACAGAATGGGCGATGTGGTTAGAATGGCAAAATGCGATGTAACAGAGCATTACGGACAAGATTTAAATAAACTCAACTTTATTCTCCTTGCCGACCCTGCACTAAAACTCACATTCCCGGAATATCACATAAAAATCACAGAGATAAATGGAATAAAAGTTACGGGATCGCCAAATGATATTATCCTAAAAGCTCGTTCACAAGCAACATTCAAAGGAATAATTCTAACCCCATCTGGAGAGAAGGATGAGACCTTTAACGGATATATCCAACAACGTCTATACGATTCAGAGAGGGAGATAACAACTCACGGTAACGACGAAGGTGGGGAACCATACACATTTAAAGTTCGCGATAGCAAACTTTATGAGGGCAAAGATATAGTCAAAAACGGAGAGTTTGAATTTACCTTTAAACTACCTAAAGAGTTAAACTATGACAATCAACCTGCTCTTATGAACCTATACGCATATGATGCCACCCAAAAAATTGAGGCACAAGGCACAACCAAAGAGTTTGTAGTTAACGGATATGATAGCGAGGTGGAAATTGACGAAGTAGGTCCAACAATAGAGTATTTCTATTTAAACAACTCAGATTATTCATACGGAGCAACAATAAATGAGACACCTGTATTTATAGCACAAGTATATGATAAATCGGGAATTAACATATCGGGAATAGCATTAGGTCATGACCTCACAATAAAGATAGACAACAATCCCAACATGGTTTACAACATAAACGATTTCTTTACTCCCACATCGGGCGACTTTGGAAGAGGTACAGTAATGTACCAAATTCCAGAACTTCCAGAGGGCGAACATACTCTAACCTTTAAGGTATGGGATACAGAAGGTAATTCGTCAGAGAAAAGCACCTCATTTGTTGTAAAAAAAGGTCTTGAACCTAATATATATCAACTCTACACCACAAAGAACCCTGTTAGAGATGAAGCCAAATTCTATCTAAATCACGACCGTCCAAATATGATTATGAATATTACAATAGTCATTTATGATCTATGGGGAAATGAGCTATGGAGAAAACAGAACGAAGGCAAATCTGATATGTGGAAAACCGAACCTGTTACATGGGACTTAACAGATGCTTCAGGCAAAAGAGTACCTCCGGGTATTTACATCTACAAAGCATATATATCAACCGAGAATGGCAAAGCAGCAACAGATGCTAAAAAAATTGCAGTATTAGGGCAATAAAACCAATGTTTTAGAGTTTATTATAATGTTTAGAATAAGATAAATTTGATATGAAATACAGAATTATAATAATTTCTTTGATTTTATCAATGGCATGTAGTGGAATATATGCCCAAAAGAGTCAGTTCAATCCAATTACAACGGGAGTAACCTCTCTTAATATTGCACCCGATGCAAGAGGTGGAGGTTTAGGTGATTTAGGAGTTGCTTCAGATCCTGACGTAAACTCTCAATTTTGGAACCCAGCAAAATACGCATTCACAGAGAGTCGTGGAGGATTGGCTGTTTCATATACTCCATGGTTAAGAAAATTGGTAAATGACATTAACCTTGCATACGTTGCAGGATATTGGAAGTTTGGACGTTATGGAACAGACCCTCAAGCATTAAGTGCCACATTAAGATACTTCTCTTTGGGTTCTATTCAAACCACTGACGAGGGAGGAAACGTATTGAGTTCGGTAAACCCATACGAAATGGCATTAGACCTTGGATACTCTCGTAAACTTACCGACAACTTCTCAATGGCAGTTGCATTGCGTTTCATATACTCTGATTTAGGATATTCAACAGATGGTAGTAGCGATGTAAAAGGTGCGGCAGCATTTGCTGCTGACATAGCCGGATACCAAACATTCTATCCAATAGTTGGACGTAGCGAGTGTCAATGGTCATGGGGATTCAACATCTCTAACATAGGAACAAAGGTTTCATACGACGGAGGTGCAAACACAGCATATCTTCCGGCAAACTTACGTTTGGGAACAACATTCAAATTCCCCGTTGCCGATTACCACACTTTGGCTTTAAACTTGGATTTGAATAAGCTTATGGTACCAACAGCACCACGTCAACAAGACTATTTGGATGCAGAAGGCAATTACGATCAAATTGCATACCAAGAGGCTCTTGATGATTACCACAATATGTCATCATTCAAAGGAATATTCAAATCGTTTGCCGATGCTCCCGGAGGCTTTAAAGAGGAGTTACAAGAGATACAAATCTCTACAGGTTTGGAGTATTCATATAATCAACAATTCTTTGCTCGCGTGGGTTACTACTACGAAAACAAATACAAGGGAAATCGCCAATATGTTACCTTTGGAGCAGGATTCTCATTAAGCGTATTCACATTAGACGCTGCATACGTTTTAGCAACAGCACAAAGTAGCCCGTTAGACCAAACCTTACGTTTCACTCTCGGATTTGACATGGCGGGACTTAAAGACCTTGTTGGTAGCAAACGCGGAAGAAGATAAATTTCTGAAATATGAAAATCAGAGTTGGATTAGGTTATGATGTTCATCGCCTTGTTAAGGGGAGAGAACTTTGGTTAGGAGGAGTAAGGATTGAGCACACACTCGGTCTTGACGGACACTCCGATGCAGATGTGGCCATACATGCCCTTTGCGATGCCATTTTAGGTGCGGCAGCTATGCGAGATATAGGATACCATTTTCCTCCCAGCGATAACAAATTTAAAAATATAGATAGCAAACTTCTGCTTAAAGATGTTGTTAACATTGTAAAGGAGAAGGGTTATAAGATAGGAAATATCGATATTACAATATGTGCTGAAAGACCCAAAATAAATCCTCATATCCCAGCAATGGTAAAAGCTCTTGCTCCAATTATGGAGATTGAAGAGGATGAGGTATCAATAAAGGCCACCACTACAGAGAAACTTGGTTTTGTAGGAGCAGAAGAGGGTATTGCTGCCCATGCAGTAGTTCTTATTGAAAAAATATAGATTATGAAAATAAACAACATATCTAATGTGCTATTGTCTGCGACAATAGCCATTTTCGTATTTACACTTAATAGTTGTAAAAACGCAGAAGAGAATAAATGTAATGAGCCAAAAGTGAAAAATATAATAATGCTTATTGGCGATGGCATGGGTCCAACACATATTCCTGCTCTTATGCTTGAAGAGCAATACGAACCCACAAATTTTGAACGAGCCCATAATGCCGCTTTTGTAAAAACTTACTCAAGCAACAACAGAGTAACAGACTCTGCTGCTGCCGGAACAGCCCTCGCTTGTGGAGAAAAAACAGACAATAGCATGATTGGATTAAATGCTAAAGGCGATACCATATACTCAAACCTATACCTTGCTGAAAGTTTGGGTATGCATAGTGCATTGGTTGTAAGTTGCGATATTACACATGCTACTCCCGCTGCATTTTATGCACATGCAAAACATCGTAACGAAAGAGAAAATATTGCCTCTTGGCTTCCAAAATCGGGTATTGATGTAATATTTGGAGGAGGTTTAACTGCATTCACCAAACGTACCGATAGCATTAACCTAATCAATAAATTCAAGGAGAATGGTTATAAAACCATTGATTCCCTACAACAATCCAAAGATATTACAGAGGGAAAAGTTTTAGGCCTATTTGCTGAAGAACATCTGCCAAGCATGATTAACGGAAGGGGTAATATGCTACCTGAAGCGACAAAAAAGGCTTTGGATATCTTAACTGCCAACTCACAAAAAAGCGGTAAAGGCTTTTTTATGATGGTAGAGGGTTCTCAAATAGATTTTGAATCACATGCCAATAATCCCAAGGGCATATATGCAGAGATGAAAGATTTTGACTCTGTTGTAGGTATAGCTTTCGACTATGCCGACACTCACCCAGGAACTCTTGTTATTGTTTGTGCCGACCACGATACAGGCGGAATGTCGATACCCTCTTGCAAAACAGACTTTACTCTCGGCGAAAGCGGAGTTGAATACAACTTTGGTAGCACAAGCCACACAGGGACAATGACTCCTGCCCTATTCTATGGCACAGGAGCCGATGAGTTTGGAGCAATCATAGACAACACCGATATTGCTAAAAAGGTTAGAGAGTTTTTGCAAAATAGTTTTTAGTTGTTAGTTGTCGGCATCGCTATGCTATGCCGCCCATCGGGTAGTTATTATAGATAAAAGAGACCGCTGAAATTTCAGCGGTCTCTTTTATCTATATTTGTATTCTAAAATACCCCACAGGGGCAACGAAGTTGACAACCAACAACTACATATTCGCAGCAATTGTTGCAGCAACCTCTGCCATTTCCTCAGGAGTAAATTTCATCTTCTCTTTTGTAAACGACATATCGCCCTCGCTGTTCATTGGAACAAGATGTACGTGAGTATGAGGAACCTCCATTCCCAACACTGCAACACCTACTCTTTTGCAAGGTAGTGCTTTTTTAAGAGCAAGAGCCACCTGTTTTACAAACAACATATACTCTGCATAATCTTCATCCTCTATATCAAAGATGTAATCTCCCTCTTTTTTAGGTATTACCAAAGTGTGTCCTTTAGCCAAAGGGTTGATATCAAGAAATGCAAAAAACTTCTCGCTCTCAGCAACTTTGTAGCAAGGTATCTCTCCCTCTACTATGCGTGTGAATATTGTTGCCATAGCTTTTATTATATTAAAATCTCAACAATTTCAAATTTCATTAATCCTGCAGGAACCTTTACCTCAACAATATCACCAACATGGTGTCCCAATAGACCTTGAGCAATGGGAGTTGAAACAGAGATTTTACGTTCTGCCAAGTTTGCCTCACTATCAGCAACCAACATATACTCCATTACTGCTCCGTTTTGGCAATTTTTGATTTTTACCTTGTTTAGCATTTGAACAGTGTGAGTATTTAAGTTTGCATCGCTGATGATACGAGCATTTGCAACTTGACTCTTTAGTTGTGCAATTTTCATCTCCAAAAGACCTTGGGCCTCTTTTGCTGCATCATACTCGGCATTCTCTGAAAGGTCTCCTTTGTCGCGAGCCTCTGCTATTTGTGCCGATATTCTTGGACGTTCAACACTCTCTAAGAAATTGATTTCGTCCATCATTTTATGGTAACCTTCATCGGTCATATAAACTACTGCCATAATTCTATATTCTTATTATTAATTTTTTAAAAAACATATAAAAAAGAATCCCCGTATCTTGACGATACCGGAACCCTCCTATTATCTTCTCTTAAATTCTTTTGCGAAGATAAGCAATTAAAAGTTGTAAACCAAATTTTTCGCCTTCATTCGCTCAATATTTTAATATAAATATCTTATCTACTTAAATTTAAGACGCTTCATTTCTCGTTCTTTATCAGGACGTATTTTAAAAATTACCTCTTTTATATAAGAGCGTAAAAAACCTATCGAGTATCCCCATAGTTGAATAGTTGCCGTAACCAATGCCAATGCCGACACCTTTATTGAACGAGTTTTTACTAATGCCTCAAAGAAGAGAGCCAAGTAATACAAACCTAACGGAGCTATTGCCCATTTACAGAAAACGGTTGATATTACAAGAAATATAGAACCAATCATAAAAGCAGTAGGCAACAGATGCACCAGCTTCATTGAACCAGGATGCAACAGATGTAACTCAACACGAGAACGTCCAAAAACCAACATCTGACGCGAAAAACTTCTGATTGTATTTCTACGTTTGTGATACACAAAGGCATCAGGCAACAACACCGTTGTAAATCCAGCTTTGCGTATTCTTAAACTTAAATCTATATCCTCGCCAAATACATCGCGAAAGTCTCCAACCTTTTCATATACCTCACGAGTAAATCCCATATTAAAGGTTCGAGGCAAGAATTTTTCCATTCCATTTTTTCTACCTCTAATACCTCCCGTTGTTAGAAACGAGGTCATTGAATAGCTTATAGCCTTTTGTAACGTAGTAAAATTATCAGCTGCAGCATCGGGGCCTCCAAAACAATCAAAGCCTCCTTTCTCCACCTCTCGCTTAACTATTTCAAAATATGTATCTGGAATTACGCAATCTGAATCAAAGAATATTAGCCACTCGCCTTCTGCACGTTCCATACCATAGTTTCGTGCGGCACTTCGACCCTCATTTGGTTTCATAAAGTAACGCACGTTGGCACTCTCGGCATATCGTTCAGCAATATCCTTACTATCCTCAACCGAACCATCCTCTACAATTATTGTTTCAAAGTCCTTCTCTGTTTGACGAGAAAGACTATCTAACAACTCCTCCACCTCGGAGCGACGGTTATATACAGGTACTATAATTGAAAATTTCATTTCTCTGTCGCCAACAACTAACAACTAACAACTAACAACTAACAACTTTCTTATACACCTCCATTGTAAGGCGAATATCATACAGAGCATCGTGTAACGACTCTTCGCACACCTCTACACCACATTGACGAGCAACGGTTGAAAGTTTAAAATCCTTCATAGTGTGTCGTTCCTCTGCAAAATATTGCGAAGCAAGCACCATTACATCAAGGCTATTCCCCCAGAACCAGCTTCCAAAATACTCATCGCCATTTTGACGGAACCAAGCTCTGAAAAAATTATCATCGAACGAAGCATTATTATAACCTGCCAAAAAGAACTTATCAGTACGGTCATATTTATCGACATATTTACCCAACATCTCCACCACCTTTTTATATATCTCCTCCATTGGCGGATATGCCATAACCTGCTCACGAGTTACTCCTGCCACCTGCAAAGCAGCATCCTCAACCAAAGCTTTGGGATTTGGAGCAACCCTCAAATCGAAAGTCTCTTTCACCTCTCCGTCAATAACTATTGCTCCACTTATCTGATGTATTCCATTTTTCCAAAACAGAGTTCCTGTTGTTTCGAGGTCATAAAAAAATATCTTCATTTTACTTTACGCGTTTTTAATACACTATCTTTATGGCAAAGATAATGTAAACTCTGAGCTAAACCTATATTAATAAATAAAAAATGTGTAGGGATATATAAAAAACGAAAGGATATGCCATTGTCATATCCTTTCGTTTTTGTTAAACTACAACTTTTATTATCCGTTATACTCGTCAGATACTGTAAGTTTAGCTCTACCTTTTGCACGACGTGCAGCTAACACTCTGCGTCCGTTGGCAGTTGCCATACGAGAACGGAAGCCGTGTTTGTTTTTTCTCTTCCTGTTAGAAGGTTGAAATGTTCTTTTCATAATTCGTGTATTTTATATTTGTTTATATTATATTCCAAAATCAGGGTGCAAAGATAGTTATGATTTATCAAATTTCCAAAAGATATGGTGGTTATAATTCATTTTTATATAAAACTTTTTGCATTTTTCTTTAAATTCACTTAATTTTGCACCCTGAAAATAATAACAAATAACCATATATTTATGATTAACGCACAAGACATTAAAAACGGAACTTGTATCCGTATGGACGGAAAACTCTATTTCTGTATCGAATTTTTACACGTAAAACCTGGTAAAGGAAACACATTTATGCGTACAAAACTTAAAGATGTTGTAAACGGTTACGTATTGGAGCGTCGCTTTAACATCGGAGAGAAACTTGAAGATGTACGTGTTGAACGTCGCCCATACCAATTCTTATATAAAGAGGGAGCTGAATATATATTTATGAACCAAGAGACTTATGAGCAACTCCCTATCGCAAAAGATCTTATTACCGGTGTTGACTTCATGAAAGAGGAGATGATTGTTGAGGTTGTATCAGATGCTTCAACAGAGACTATCCTATATGCAGAGATGCCTGTTAAAGTTGAATTAGAGGTAACTTACACTGAGCCGGGAATCAAAGGTGATACAGCAACTAACACTCTTAAACCAGCAACAGTTGAAACAGGAGCAGAGGTTCGCGTTCCATTGTTCATCAATACCGGAGATAAAATACGTGTAGATACTCGTACCGGAGAGTATGTTGAACGTGTAAGATAATAGATATAAACAATATATTGCAGAAGTGAGGCAGGATTTATTTCAATCCTGCCTCACTTTTTATTAAAAAGATATAAATTTATTTTGTATTTCTAAAATATTTAATCATATTTGCGGAGTTAAACATTCAATAGAAGCAAAAAGAGATTTCAGCTATCTATTAAACACAATTTCACCAAATGAAATCTCATTAAAACGCATTATGAAAAATATAAAATTTATCGCATTAGCATTTGCAGTACTGTTTACAACTGCAAGTTTAGCTTCTTGTTCACAAACAAAAGAGGAACGAGATGCTGAAAAGTTAGTTAAATACGTAAAAGATGACAAAGAAGAAAAAGCTCGCGAGTTTGTAAATAAACTTGAAAGAAAATATAAAGATGAAGATGATGCAATAGAGTTCTTTAAGGCTTTAGAGAAAGAGGCTGCATCTGAAGATGTTCTATTAAAAACAATTATGCTTTTTGATTAGAATTAAGGATTACTTGTGAAGAAATTTTCATATTTCAATACAATTTAATAACACTCACTTAGTAAGATATAAATTATGAAAAATATAAGATTTATTGCATTAGCATTTGCAACACTATTTATAACCATAAGTTTAGCCTCATGCTCACAAACCAAAGAGGAAAAGGATGCTGAAAAATTAGTTAAACATATAAAAAACGGGGAATATGATGACGCTGTGGAGTTGTTGAAAGAACTTGAAAATGATTACGACACAACAAAAAAAAGCAAAAAGTTCTATGAAGCATTAGATAAGGAAGCAACAAGCGAAGACGCAATCATTAGAACAGCTTGGTTTATTGAAGCATACCTACCATCAATACCAGAACAAACAGAAGAAGATTACACCGATTAATAATAGTATATAGATTATGAAAAATATAAAATTTATTGCATTAGCATTTACAGCACTATTTATAGCAACGAGCATAACTTCATGTTCTCATAATGAGTACGAAGCAGAGGCTAAGGAGTTAATAGAGTATATTAAGGAGGGAGACTGGGATGAAGCCGAAGATTATTGGAGAGAGCTTCGCAGAGAATTTAAAAATGAAGAGCAGGGCTATGATACAGACGAATTCAAAATGCTACTTGAAGCAATAGACAACGAGGCAGCTTCTGAAGGAGTCATTATCCCAACAACAATCATCATTGCATTATAAGGA
>JAZONU010000054.1:0-2987 GCA_045654605.1 Candidatus Caccoplasma sp.
ATTGCTAAACGCATCAATCAGCAAAGATATACCATCTATGAGTCATTGTTCCGTGCTTGGCTATTTGCTGATGGCTGGATTTTCTTTGATAGGGCCTTCTTATCATACGATGGTAATACCCAGGAAATCTATTTTGACGAATATAGAGATAAAAAATCTGATAATTATACGGAATGTTGGGAATGGATTGATGTATCGGTAGATGAATATATCTTATCATTCTTAAAAAATATGGTTAATGGTAAGTCTGTAAAAATGAGATTAACTGGTAAATATACTAAAACGCACACTTTTAATTCAACAGAGATTAAGGCTATAAAAGATGTTCTTTTAGGGTATGATGTCTTAATGGATGGGGAATAATTTATTAAAATGTAGAAAAAAGAACATCTTAATCTTCCCGAGGGAGAATTATTAAGAAATAAAAAAGAGCAACCTCTCGATTGCTCTTTTGTGCGGATGACGGGACTCGAACCCCCACGTCTCTCGACACTAGATCCTAAGTCTAGCGCGGCTACCAGTTACGCCACATCCGCATTGTGGTGGTCAGTATTTCTGATTTCCGAGTGCAAAGATAGTAAAAAATATTCAATTACAAATATATTCGGTAAAAAAATATTTTTTTATTCCTTATTTATCTATTTTAATAATATTATTTCGTTTTAAAATAGGTGCATTTGTCCGTTTTCATCTGGAGTTGGATCCTCTGATAGAGTGTTATCGTCTCCGTTAGGCTCTTCGTCTATCTCAATGAAAGGGGCTTTTGGCTTTTCCTCTTCTATTGTGTTCTCCTCCTCTTTAACGGGTTGTCTGGTTGGTTCAAGCTCTTTAATCTTTTCAACCTCAAATGTGGTTATGCGTTTGCCTTTTGCTTTAAACGATTTAACTCCGATAAACTCCTCTGCATCAATTTCCAATGCTTCGCGGAATGAGTCGCCACCACCAAATGTAACACCTACTCGTGCGTATGGTTCATCGGTTAGTAATATTAGCGATGAATCGGGATTCTCGCCCAAAAAGTTTTGTTTCTTGCGAGAGTTTTCCATTTGGAAGCGTTTGATATATGGGTATCCTTGTTGCGATGCGTCGTTCAAAACGGCAGTCCAAACTTTGCCCTCTTCGTATTTTTCGAATATAAGGATATCGCTCTCATAGTGGTTGGTTACGTCAAAGTTTGATGTATAGAAGTCTCCATTTTTAAGCACTACAAGTATTGAATCGCTTCCTGCAAACTCTCCTATATATTCTCCTCGTCCGTCGTAGTTGAGGCGAAGTACATCGCGGTCGAACCACACTTTTAATCCACCAAGTGTTGATTCTCCCTTCTCTTTAAGACTTATTCTGTGTATCTCGTTTTTGGTTACGATGTTACCCATTGATTGGCGACCTTTAATGGCTATTTCGCTAAAGCTCTTTTCCATATACAAGGTTTTCATGCGTGGTTTGGGTTTGAAGGTTATTTTAAGAACCTCTGCCTCTCCGTTTGAGTTTGCTGAGAACCATGTAATTCTTGAGCCCGGTTTGCCTTGTGTGAGGTCATACTCTTTGTCGCGAGATACTCCTGTTACAGCAAAGCGTTTTATGTATTGCAATCCGTCGCGTCCGTCGCGATAAATTACGTTGTAGATAGTTCGGGTATCGTTTTTCTTGAATACATTTATATATAAAATATTTTTGCCTACAAACATCTTATCGGCAACCTTTACTATTTTGTATTTACCGTCTTTGTAGAATATTATTATATCGTCAATGTCAGGACAGTTACATACGTATTCGTCTTTTTTGAGAGATGTTCCGATAAAGCCCTCCTCTCGGTTTATGTATAGTTTTTCGTTTGCTTCAACAACTTTGGTTGCAACAATGGTATCAAAGCCTCTGACCTCTGTTCTGCGAGGATAGTCTGCTCCGTATTTATCTTTAAGGTGAACAAACCAATCAATAGTGTATTCTATGATATGAGCAAGGTTAAAGTCTATTTTTGCAATAGCCTCTTTGTATGAGGCAATCTGCTCGTCTGCTTTGTCGGAGTTGAATTTTAAGATGCGACCCATCTTAATCTCCATTAGGCGAAGTATGTCGTCGTGAGTAATTTCGCGTATAAAATCCTTTTTGAAAGGTTCTAATCGGCCGTCGATATGTTTGACAGCCTCGTCCATATTTTTACTTTGCTCAAAGCCTTTGTCTTTATAAATTCTCTCCTCAATGAATATTCTTTCGAGCGAAGCAAAGTGTAGTCGTTCCGAAATCTCTCCTCGTTTTATTGTTAACTCTTTGCGGAAGAGCTCAACTGTTGAATCGGCACTTCGGCGAAGCAACTCGCTTACGGTAAGAAATTGGGGTTTGCGATCGCATATTACACAGCAGTTTGGAGATATGCTTACTTCGCAATCGGTAAAGGCATAGAGTGCATCAATGGTCTTGTCTGATGATGTTCCGGGTTGAAGATGCACTAAAATTTCGGCACGTTGAGCTGTATTGTCATCAACTTTGCGGATTTTTATCTTGCCTTTCTCTTGTGCTTTTAGAATTGACTCGATAAGTGTTGTAGTGGTTTTCCCGTATGGTATTTCGGTAATTGCCAAAGTTTTGTTATCGATTTTCTCAATTTTGGCACGAACTCTTATGGCTCCTCCGCGTTCTCCGTCGTTGTAACGCGATACATCTACAAAACCTCCTGTTTGAAAGTCGGGATATAGCTCAAACTCTTCTCCTTTAAGATATGCCACTGATGCTTCTAACAATTCGTTGAAGTTGTGTGGTAATATCTTTGAGGATAGACCAACTGCGATACCTTCAACTCCCTGAGCAAGGAGTAATGGAAATTTTACAGGAAGGGTAACGGGTTCGTCGTTACGTCCGTCGTATGATGGTTTCCACTCTGTTATTTTTGGATTGAATAGAATTTCCAATGCAAATGGAGATAGACGAGCTTCAATATAACGAGGGGCTGCTGCTCCATCGCCTGTAAGTATGTTACCCCAGTTTCC
>JAZONU010000055.1:0-4845 GCA_045654605.1 Candidatus Caccoplasma sp.
TAGCAATGGAAAAAGGAGTTTACATTGTAAAAGTTGCAGATAAAGTTGCTAAGGTAATTGTAAAATAGTTGTTAGTTGTTAGTCTTTAGTTTTTAGCGACTAAGACACAACAAAACAATAAACATAACTTAAGTGAGGCAGAAATTTCTGCCTCACTTTTTTTATTGAGCTAATTGGTCTAATTTGACTAATTGGACCAATAGGGAATATTAGAAAAGAACTAACAACGAACAACTAAAAACTAAAAACTTTTTTGTAACTTCGCATATCAAAATAATAGACTGTGAACATACAAGAGTTACATAAGATATTTTTATCGTACCCTATAGTAAGTACCGATACTCGTAAGATAGAGCAGGACTCTATATTTTTTGCATTGAAAGGAGCAAACTTTGATGCAAATAAATTTGTCGTAGAGGCTCTTAATAAGGGCGCAGCTTACACAGTTGCTGACGATAAAGGGTTGGCAGAGTTAAACGATAATCGAATAATTATAGTTGATAATGTTCTTTTAACACTGCAAGCATTAGCTCGTTATCATCGCGATACTATGAATATTCCGGTATTGGCAATAACAGGCACTAACGGGAAAACCACAACCAAAGAGCTTATAACTGCTGCTCTATCTCCTGTACACAATGTATTATCAACAATTGGTAATTTGAACAATAGTATAGGTGTGCCTCTTACAGTGCTACGTTTAAAAGCAGAGCATACCATAGCGGTTATTGAGATGGGAGCAAGTCATCCCGGAGATATTGAAGAGTTGGTTAATGTGGCAAATCCAACCTATGGAATTATAACAAATGTAGGTCGAGCTCATTTGCAAGGCTTTGGCTCGTATGAGGGTGTTATAGCTACCAAATGCGAACTATATGACTATATAAAGGCAAATGGTGGGAAACTATTTGTTCGTTATGAGGATGAGGTTTTGATGCAACGCTCTGAAGGAACAGAGAGGGTGTTGTACGGAATATCTGATGCTTTAAATATTAAAGGGGAAATGGTGGCAGTGTCTCCATTCTTAAAAGCTAAAATAGTAAGTGGTGGAGATTGCTATAATATAGATACAAATCTTATAGGTAAATATAACTTAGATAATGTTATTGCTGCATCTACAATTGCTTCATATTTTGGAGTATCAATGAGTGATGTTGCAAGTGCAATATCTTCGTATATTCCCTCAAATAGTCGCTCGCAATTTATTAAAGGCGAGCGTAATAATATAATTCTTGATGCCTACAATGCAAACCCTTCGAGTATGAAGGTTGCCATTGAGAACTTCTCGGAGGTTGAGGCAGAGGAGAAGATGCTTATTCTTGGCGATATGTTGGAACTTGGAGCTGAGAGCGAAAGTGAACATAGAGGGGTGGTTGATTTGTTGGTGGAGTTGAACTTTAAGAGCGTTATATTGGTTGGTGGCGAGTTTGCAAAAGTTGAATCGCCCTATATAAGTTTTGCTACAACAGCAATGTTATTGGATTATTTGAAAGAGAACAATATAACATCAAAAACTATATTAGTTAAGGGTTCGAGAGGTATTGCTCTTGAACAGACAATTGCATATTTGAAGTAATGGATTTTGCAGAGAAGATAAAAAATAAGATAGATAAACCCATATTCCGTCAACTCTCAGAGGTTGCTGAAGAGGAGGGCGTGCCATGTTATGTTGTTGGAGGTTATGTTAGGGATATAATTCTTGAACGTCCTTCAAAGGATATTGATGTGGTTGTTGTTGGAAGTGGAATTGCTGTTGCTGAGCGTTATGCTAAAAAGCTCGGTAAGGGTGCATATCTCTCTGTATTTCGCAATTTCGGAACTGCACAAGTAAAGTATCGCGGAATGGAAGTTGAGTTCGTAGGAGCGAGAAAAGAGTCTTATTCGCACAACTCTCGCAAACCTATTGTTGAGAATGGTACTTTAGAGGATGATCAAAATCGTAGAGATTTTACTATTAACGATATTGCTGCAAGTCTTAACAAAGACTCCTTTGGCGAGGTGTTAGACCCATTTGGTGGCTTTGAGGATATTAAAACTAAGACTATTCGTACTCCGCTTGATCCTGATATAACATTTAGTGATGACCCATTGAGGATGATGCGTGCAATTCGTTTTGCAACTCAATTGCAATTCGATATTCACCCCGAAACCTTTGAGGCGATTGCTCGTAACTGTAAGAGAATTGAGATAATATCGGGTGAACGTATCATTGATGAGATAAACAAAATAATGAAATCTTCGCAACCTTCTATCGGTTTTAAACTATTAGATGAATCGGGTTTGTTGGAGTTGATAATCCCTGAGCTGTCGGCACTTAAGGGAGTTGATAGTGTCGAGGGTAAAGGCCACAAAGATAACTTTTATCACACATTGACTGTGCTTGATAATGTTGCTCTTCGTAGCGATAATATTTGGTTAAGATGGGCTGCTCTTATGCACGATATAGGTAAACCCATCGTGAAACGCTATGATAAGAAAACGGGATGGACTTTCCATAACCACAACTATATGGGAGCCAAAATGATACATCGTGTCTTTAAAAGGTTGAGGCTTCCTTTGGGTGAGGAGATGAAGTATGTTCGCAAGTTGGTTGATTTGCACATGCGTCCTATTGTTTTGGCTGAGGAGATTGTTACCGACTCGGCGATACGCAGATTATTGTTTGATGCGGGGGTTGATATAGAGGATTTAATGCTTTTATGTGAAGCTGATATTACTTCGCGTAATCGTGAAAAAGTAGCTCGTTTCAGAGAGAATTTTGGTGTAGTACGTCAAAAACTGAAAGAGATTGAAGAGAAAGATAGAATACGCGAGTTTCAGCCTCCCGTAAGCGGAGAAGAGGTGATGAAAGTATTTGGTCTGCCACCATCTCGTCCTGTGGGAGATATTAAGGAGGCTATCAAAGAGGCTATCCTTGATGGTGTTATTCCCAATGAATACGAGCCTGCTTATAACTATATGCTCAAAGTTGCAGCAGAAATGGGCTTAAAGCCGGTGGAATCTTAGTTGTTGGTTGTTAGTTGTTAGTTGTTAGTCCTTTTTTAATATTTCCTATTAGCCTAATTGGACTAATTAGTCTAATAGGTCTGATACCTAATAGTTAGCAACTTAATTCCTAATTAATAAAGAGTGTGTGCTATTGTCGTTTGTTATATGCAAAAGGTAATTGCCTGTTTTAATGGGTAGTGAATAAGGAGTATTGGTGTTAATTGTTCTTTCTAAGATAACTCTTCCTGAATAATCATAAACTGAAATTCTAACTATATCATCTTTGCCTTTAATGGTTATTTCTCTGTTAGTAGGGTTGGGTAATATCTTATATTCAGGAGTTTCTGAAGACTCTTCTATTCCACTCTCTTGGTTGACTTCAATATCAGCCTGGTATGAAATTTTATCCTGTGCGGTAATGGTGAGTTTTGCTATATCTCCAACTTTTAACCCCTCTGTGTATAGAGTTGTTGTGCCACCATTAATCTGCTTTGTGTCAATGATTTCTCCATTGTACCATAGTGTAGCGGTGGCATAATCTGTATCGCAGTTTACAACAAAAGAGTTGCCATTGGTTGATATTTTATTGCTATGGCTTATCTGCATTGCCATAGGAGCCTTTGTGCGTAGCATAAGAGAAGGGTCGCCAAATAAAGCCCATTGACATGCAACGTCAGCTCCACTGCCTTTATACTTTGCTATAACTCCTTTGTATGCAGCATTTATTACCTCTCCAAAACTCTTTGTAAAGCCAATAGAGTCGGTGGTTAATATTCTTGTAAATTCGTCTTGTCCTAACATTGGTGGATTCCAATATATTTGAGTGGTAAAGGCAAGCATGCCAACAGCTCCAATCGGTCTGTTTTCTGTGTCTCTGCCTCTTAAAAAACTTTCAGCCAAACAAGTGGTTAATCTAAAATGCCCATTCTGGCATCCTGCTGCAATGATAATGGGAAGTTTATAGGCATTTGTTAAGCTCTTAACATCATTAACCGAGAACCCAGTTGTTTGCCAACTTGTGGTATATCCGTGTCCTATGTAATTTATTAATCCGCATCCGTCATTAATACTACTTTTTAGCGTATTTTTATTGTTGGTTATAGATGTAGTATATCCAGCCTCGTTTAGTTTGTTGTTCAGATTTATAATGTGTGCGTAATCAGTCTCGTTATTATCTCCTGCTTCGTATGAGTTAGGGTTTGCAATTCCTAATGATGAAGTTAACCATGTGGCTGAAGAGTCAATATCTCGTTCGTAATAGATTGTTCTCTCAACTTGTGTGGCAATATCTTCAGAGCTTTCTCCCGAAAATCTTCCAACCAAAACAGCAGGAGGGTAGTCGGTGGAGTAGATATATCCATACTCAGCATCAGAGTATGCACTATACTCATTGGGATTTGTTTCGCCATAACTTATGTGGGTGGGCACTTTGTTTGCATCTCCTACAAGTAGAAGGTATCTGTTATTGTGAGTATTATGGTACGATGTTACAAACTCCTTTACTTCGTTGTGAGTTGATCCAACTTCGCTAATCTTTACAATGTCGCACCATAACCCTTTCTGTGTTTTCCATTCAATATATGGTAACATCTCGTCTGTGTATTCATCGGCTGATATAATGAGAATTTGAGCCTTTGAATAAAAGGCGGTAAGTAGAAAAAATAAGATTGTTATTGCTGCTTTAAATTTCATCATTCTATTATTTAGTAGTGCGTAATACGTAAAGCTTTAAATTGCTTTGCAAAACTAAATAATAAAAGGATAAGATGGAAGTATAAATTTGATAAAAAAAGAAAAGAGTTCTGAAATTTTCAGAACTCTTTGTGTTGGCGGTGCGGACGGGACTCGAACCCGCGA
>JAZONU010000056.1:0-2913 GCA_045654605.1 Candidatus Caccoplasma sp.
ATACGAAGAGGCACAAATGGTAATAGAGACAGGCGAAGGAGAGCATAAAGAGGATATTTTAAAACTAAATGACCTTGCACAAAAACTTCGAGATAAACGATTTAAAAACGGCTCAATAGACTTTGACCGTTGTGAGGTTCGTTTTGATATAGATGAAAAGGGTAAACCAATAGGAGTATATTTCAAACAAAGCAAAGAGGCAAATAAACTTATTGAAGAGTTTATGTTGTTAGCAAACCGTACTGTAGCCGAAAAGATTGGAAAAGTTGAGCGAGGCAAATCAGCAAAAGCTTTTGTATATCGTGTGCATGATCTTCCTGATAGTGTAAAGATGGCAGATGTTGCAAAATTTGTACGTCGTTTGGGATACACCCTTAAAGCTGACGGAACTCGAGGACAACTCACAAACTCAATAAAAGGGATGTTGGCAGAGGCAAAAACACGTCCCGAATCAAATCTTATCGAAACCATAACTATAAGGGCTATGGCAAAAGCCATATATACCACAAAAAACATTGGGCATTATGGATTGGCATTTAACTATTATACGCACTTTACATCACCAATTCGTCGCTATCCCGATATGATGGTACATCGTCTGTTAGAACGCTATTTAGACGGAGGACGAAGTGTAAGTGAAGGACGTTTGGAGGAGGCGTGTCGCCACTCTTCCGATATGGAACTTACCGCTGCCAATGCCGAAAGAGCATCAATAAAATATAAGCAAGCCGAGTATCTTGGCGATAGAATAGGCGAAGTTTATGATGGAACAATTTCTGGAATAAATAATTTTGGAATATATGTCGAAATAGACGAAAATAAGTGTGAAGGTATGGTTCCGTTCCGCGATTTCAATGACGATTTCTATGAATTTGACGAAAAGAGCTATTGTGCTCGTGGCCGTTCATCACACAAGATATACCGATTGGGAGATAAGATGAAAATCTCCGTAGCCAGAGTAAATATGGAACGAAGGCTGATTGATTTTGCCATTGTAGAGGAGTAACCTTCGTATGAATCTTACAAACTACCATTCACACTCGCCATATTGCGATGGCCGTTGCAATATAGAGGAGTTCATCTCCACTGCTGTTTTTTGGGGATTTACTTCTTATGGCGTGTCGCCACACTCTCCCATACCATATCCCTCATCGTGCAATATGTTAAGCGAAAGGGTAGATGAGTATATATCTGAAATGAATTCTCTTAAACAAAAGTATGAGGGGAGGATAGAGCTATACACCGGGATGGAGATTGACTTTTTGGGAGAGGAGTGGAATGCCACGAATAGATACTTTCAAACACTTCCTCTTGACTATCGCATAGCATCGGTTCACTTTATTCCAAATCAAGATGGAGAGTTTTTTGATATCGACGGAAGTGCTTCAAAGTTCATAGCTTTAATCTCGTCCCATTTTAGAGGAGATATACGATATGTGGTTGAGAACTACTTCGGGAATATGATTAAGATGATTGATATGGGAGGCTTTGACTTTGTGGCACACCCCGATAAAATATCATTAAATGCATCGGCATATTCTCCGGGTATAACAAATAACAAATGGTATAGTGATATTGTTCACGACTATTTTAATTTTATTGCACGAAAAGGGATAATGTTAGAGGTAAACACTAAGGCATATAGTAAAAATTTTTACCTCTTTCCAAATGCTCAACACTTCAAAACACTAAAAGAATTGAATATACCATTGGTGGTAAATAGCGATGCACATGTTCCCTCGTTAATGAAGAGTGGATTTAAAGAGACTTACGCACTCTTAAAAGAGGCAGGATATAAAAACACTATGCAACTATCGTCAAATAGGTGGATAGAAAATCCATTTTGAATAAAAAAGAGTTTAGTATTAGCAGCTTTGAGAAACTAATATTTATTAATCTCGCATTAAATAATCTCAACATTTTTTATAACTTTGTGGTTGCGAAATAGGCTTTGCCTTTTATAATTTAGAAACAATGCGAAAAGAAAAACATGCACAATCAATAAGAGAGGCGGTTGAAAGACTCTCAAATCAAGAATCGGTTCGTATCCTATGTAACCGACAACAAGAGGGAGAACCAATGCCTTCTGCAAAGGAACTTTATGAGATTATTGATTTATGCCGTTCATTGATTTTTCCCGGATACTTTGGACATTCACGAATTGATATAGATACTCTTCCATACCATATAGGAGTTAATACCGAGAAGCTTTTCAAGCTACTTATAAACCAGATACTTGCAGGTATGTGTAGCGGTAATACGCAACAATCAGAGAGTATAGAGGCTCGTAGAGAGAGAGCAAAAGATATTGCAGCAGAGTTTGTTTCATCGTTGCCCGAACTTCGTAGAGTATTAGCTACCGATGTTATTGCTGCTTTTAATGGCGACCCAGCAGCCGAGAGCTATTCCGAGGTGATATTCTGCTATCCAGCTATAAGAGCAATAAGTAACTATCGTATAGCTCATCGTCTTATGGAGTTAGGAGTGCCATTGATTCCTCGAATAATATCAGAGATGGCTCACTCCGAAACAGGTATAGATATTCACCCTGCAGCAACTATTGGAGAGTATTTTACTATTGACCACGGAACAGGTGTTGTTATTGGAGCAACAGCCATTCTGGGTAATAATGTAAAACTATATCAAGGAGTTACTTTGGGAGCAAAGAGTTTCCCATTAGACGAGAATGGAAACCCCATAAAGGGTATAGCTCGTCATCCTATAATAGGCGACAATGTGATAATATATTCAAATGCAACCATATTGGGTAGAATTACAGTTGGTGAAGGGGCAGTGATAGGCGGTAATATTTGGATAACCGATAGCGTAGCTCCCGGCGAAGTGGTAACACAATCAAAGGCAAAACAGAAGAAAGGAGAGTAAAAGTGGAAAACACGAAATTTAAACTTATAG
>JAZONU010000057.1:0-4462 GCA_045654605.1 Candidatus Caccoplasma sp.
TTTTCCATTGCTTTTAGTTCGGTGTAATGTTCGTCGTTTTCGTCATTACATTTTACGTATGCTATGGTGTTGTTGGGGCAATATCTTGCAAGGGTGTCAATATGGCTGTCTGTGTCATCTCCTGCAAGGTAACCGTTTTCTATCCATACTATATTGTTTACTCCGAAACTCTCTTTTAGTACCTCTTCAATTTGTTCTTTAGTGTATGAAGGGTTGCGGAATTTTGACATTAAGCATCGGGTAGTAGTCATTAACGATTCGTTTCCGTCGGCTTCAATAGAACCTCCCTCCAATATAAAGTGGTTCATGTTTCGGTAGTCGGCTTTGAACAACTCTTTTTTGTAGCAATTAAAAGTTATTTGGTTATCTAACGATGCCTCAAACTTTTGTCCCCAACCATTAAATCCAAAGTCGGTTATTACGTAGTTTCCACTCTCGGTATCTACTACTGTTATTCCTCCGTGGTCGCGAGCCCATGTATCGTTGCTATTGCATTCAATAATGGATACATTCTCCATGTTTACTTTTTCTTCAATTACTGCTTTTATATGCTCTGGCTCAGGAGTTACAATAATTAGTTTTTCTCGTTTTGCTATTTCACGAGCTACATTAATATAGCACTCTGTAACTTCAGAAAGCATATAGTTCCAATCGGTGTTTTCATGAGGCCATGTTAGTTGAACTCCGCTTTGTGCTGCCCATTCGGGAGGTAATATGTAGTTGCTCATATATTGTTCTGTTTTGTTTCTAATAAAACAAAAGTAATAAAAATTGGTGATAATATGATTGCATATAAAAAAAATATCTCTATTTTTGCAATCAACTATTTAATAAATTAAGTATAAAATGAAATCTATAGGTAGATACATTAAAAGGAATAAAAAGGTAATATTAGGCTCTATTATTTTATTGTGCATATTATTATTTGCGCTGTATAATATTTTAGTGAATAGATTGCCATCGAAAGATTTATCATTGGACAAACAGGTTTATGAAATATTATCTGATGCTGAGTGTTTGATGTGTCATAGTTACAACCCTGATTTGCCTTTCTATGCTAAAATTCCTTTGGTGCGACGTCCTATCTATCAAGATATGAATGCTGCGTTGAAGGAAGAGAATTTGCAACCTGTAATGGATTCTTTGGCTAAGGGTATTCCTGTTTCAATTACTGCTGTTAACAAAATTGAGCAGATTGCTATTAAAGGGAATATGCCTCCTGCACGATTTTATCTTTTACACTGGGGAAGTCAGTTAACAGATGAGAAATGCGAAATAATAAAAGAGTGGGCAAAACAAAAACGTTTAGAGGGGTATTTATCTCAACTTGAAGATAAGTCGTTAGCTCAAAAGTTGGCGTCAGAACCTGTATTCCCTATATTGTATGACATTCCTGTTGATTCAGCTAAAGTAGATTTAGGATTTAAACTATATCACGATACTCGTTTGTCTGTTGATAATACAATCTCTTGTGCGTCGTGTCACGGTTTAGAAACAGGAGGTGTTGATAATAAACAATTTTCTGAAGGTGTTGATGGTAAGAAGGGTGGAGTAAATGCTCCAACTGTTTATAATGCTGTTTACAACTTTGTTCAATTCTGGGACGGTAGAGCTGCTACACTTGCAGCACAAGCTGCTGGTCCTCCACTAAACCCTGTAGAGATGGCATCAAACTCATTTGATGAGATTATTGCAAAATTAGAGAATGATAAAGAGTTGACTGAGGAGTTTAAAAAAGTATATCCGGAGGGATATACTGAGGCAAACATAACTGATGCAATACAAGAGTTTGAGAAAACTTTGATTACAAAAAATTCTCCTTTCGATAAATATATGTTGGGAGATAATTCGGCAATGACGTCACAACAGATATCTGGATATAACGATTTTAAAAAGTATAGTTGTGCAACATGTCATAGTGGAGTAAACCTTGGAGGTAATAGCTATGAGTTAATGGGAACACGTTCAAATTACTTTGAGGCTCGCGGTACTGAAATTACAACAGAGGATTTAGGCCGTTATAAGGAGACAAAATCAGAATATGATCGTCATAAATTCAAAGTACCAGGATTGCGTAATGTTGCACTGACAGCTCCATATTTCCATGATGGAACAATCTCAACATTGAAGAATGCCATAATGTATATGGGAGAGTATCAATTGGGTATTGATTTAACACAACAAGAGGTTGAAAATATTGAAGCATTCTTGAAAGCATTAACAGGTGAGATTCCTGAAACAGCAAAGGTTTCAAAATAGATTTTAGTTTAATGGATACAACAAAGGGGTTGAAATTTTTTCAACCCCTTTGTTGTATTATAAAGTATTATCTTCTTCCTAACTTGTAGAAATAAACCTCGTTATTTAGGATATACCAAATTCTCTTCTTTGATATTGCTTAATACTTCGCTAACATATATTGCGGCTTCGCGTTTTGCATCCTCTAAATCGTGGCATGTCCAATCTCCACAATCTTTTGGTGCTAAACCTGGAATCTCTCCTTCAAAATCTCTGACAAATTCAAATGTGTTTTTTATAAGCTCTACGATATCGCTACTTTTATAATCTCCTGCAATAATTAAATAGTTACCTGTGCGGCAGCCCATAGGCCCCCAATATACAATCTTATCTTTCCACTCTTTATTGTTTCTTAAGTATGTGGCAGCAAGATGCTCAATAGTGTGCAATCCTGCTTGTCCTAAAACCGGTTGGCGATTAGGCTCTTTCATTCTTATATCGAATGTGGTTATTGTTACTCCGTTAAAAACATCTACACGAGAAACGTATATACCTCGTAACAGTTTGTTGTGGTCGATTGTAAAACTTGGTATCTTATCCATATTATAATTTGTAAATTAAGTCTTTAATAACATCAAATGATTTTTCAGGAGCTACTTCCCAAAAATTATTGTATTGTTCAATATTATCCTCTTTACCTGGAGTGTCGCTAATAACTCTTATGCTTACAAAGGGAACTCCTTTCATATAGCAACAGTGAGCAAAGGCTGCTGACTCCATATCAACCGCAATAGCCTCTTTAAAATTGTTTTTTATATCGCTTAAACGATTGTCGTCAGTAATAAATTGGTCGCCAGTACATATTAATCCTTTGTAAACTCTATCTTCTGTATTGCGATTTTCTAATATCTTATTAATGATATTTTTATCTCCCATAAACTTTAATGGAAAACCTTGAACTTGACCTATTTCATTGCCATCTCCGCACCATACATCGTGGTATGCAACTTCGCTTCCAACCACAACATCGCATACTCTCGACTTAATGTCAATACCTCCTGCAAGACCTGTATTTATTATGCAATCAGGCTCGAAGTTAGTTATAATATCGTGGCATCGTGTTGCTGCACACACCTTGCCAATACCCGACTGTGATACTATAATCTGATGGCCATTACACTCTCCAATATAGTATGTAACATTATCGCAATATATTTCATCAATTTCTGTAAAAAGCCTTTTCATACAAGCAAGTTCACTTTGCAAGGCAACTACTATTGCTATCTTCATATCTTATTTAATTTTAAGTCTGTTTAGTTCTTTGCGATATTTAGCCGCATTGTTATTATGCTCTCTCAATGTTGTTGCAAAATTGTGATATCCTGAGAAATCCTCTTTTGCACACATATAAATATATTTTGATTTTTGGTAATTGAGTGTTTTCTCAATAGCCACTTTTGACGGAATTCTAATAGGCCCAGGAGGTAATCCCTTATACTTATATGTATTATATGGAGACTCTATTTCAAGATGTTTGTTTAAGATACGTTTTAAGCTAAAATCTCCAATTGCAAATTTAACAGTTGGGCCAGATTGAAGTAGCATTCCTTTGTTTAATCTGTTAATATACAAACCTGCAACAATTGCCATTTCATCTGTTTTTTTTGTCTCTTCTTCAACAATTGAAGCAAGAATTGTAATTTCTAAAGGAGACATATTGTTCTCTTTAGCTTTGCTTAATTTGGTCTCGTCCCAAAACCTGTTATACTCTTTGAACATCCTGTCTAAAAAGCTCTTTACAGATGTTGTTTTAAATATGTTATAACTGTCTGGTAAAAACATTGATACAATACTAATAGTATCAAAGCCATAATTTTTACAAACATCATTATTGCATATAGCATTATACAATGAGTCGGCAGGCATATTTATATTTTTACATATAGCATTTGCTAATTCGCGTTTGCATCTTATGTTATTAAATGTAACTGTAGTTGTGCTATTATCTCCCAAAGCCAATAGATTGTATATATCCATAGCACTCATATCTGGGGTAATAGTGTAGAAACCGGGATATTTGTTAACTTTTCTATTCTTGAATTCAAAAATTTTGTCAACCCAGTAAGCAATATCTTCATCGCAATTATTATTCAATACATCTACAACATCTTGAAGAGATGTGTTTTCTCCAATATGTAGGCTAAAACTGCTATTACAATTATTT
>JAZONU010000058.1:0-5120 GCA_045654605.1 Candidatus Caccoplasma sp.
TTGTTATTGCAAAGCGGTCAGATATTGTTGAGTAAGGAGTTGCTGTGAAAGTATAGTCTTCATCATTCAAACATACTACTTCTTCAGTAATAGCATCTTTTAAGAAGATATTATTCTCACCGTCAAAGCGACTCAAAGATATTGTTTGTTGAGCGTTTGCTCCTACATAAACAGTCAAAGGCAACTCGTTAGGTTCGGGTTGAACACTCATTGAAGCCTCGCTACCTGCCACTTTCAACGACATTGTTGAGAAAACATTTGTTGTTGGAGCCATATACCAACCATCCTCGTTTACAACAAAGTTCTCTGAAGCCTCATCGTTCAAGATTACCTTAACAGACTCCTCTCCATTTATAGACAAATATGCTCTACCATAGACATTTAGTGCAGAATTTTGATTATTTGCAGACAATGGGAAGAATGCAATCTCTTTTTGATTCAACTGCTCCATATTTGCTTGGAACATAAACGATTCAAATGGACGCAATTGTCTGTTTTCTGATGGAGAAACAGATTGATATGAGTAACCGTTATGGTAATACACAACATAGTCTATTACATCGGTATATGTTAAATATGGAGAACCTATATGGTTCCAGTCGGCATCACATACATGTGTTTCGCCTTGATTATTACGATAAGGCAATACTCCCACGGTTTTTATACCTCCGTCTTGGAAATATTTAAGTTCGCGTTTAACATTTGTATTGTCAGTTGGATAGAATGATTTAAAACGAATCTTCATCTTATGATTTGCATCACCATAATTCTTATTTCCAACTAACACAAATCCCTCGTTTGCATATATCATTCCACTTGTACCATTTAGAGCAGTCCATGTATAGTCGTAATAATCTTTTCCTTGAGCTCTTGTTCTGGCATTATATTTTAATATGCGTATATCTGTCTCAAGTGCTGCATGTTTCCATTCACTATCTTCCGAATCCCAATACTCAATATTTACGCCACAGTCAATATCAAATGGCAATGACAAGAAGTTGAAGTATGTAGGAGTTTTTCCATTAATAGTATAAGGAACATAAATCTCTTTCTCCACAACAAGGTGAATTCCTTCGGCAGGAAGTTGTGAAGCATACGAAATTGTTGTTGCATTAAGGTCGGCATCCGACTTAACTGTTACAGTTCCCAAATAATCGACATTAGGCAACACAACATTTGTTCCATACTCAAGAATTTCAACATCCATATTTGAGATATTGGCACCTACTGATTGAATCTCCATCTCACCAACGACATTCAATGGAGCTTGAATTGTTGTTGTTCCTGCCTCATCTATGTTTTGAGCATAACCTCCAACAGACAAATAACATGCATCATCGGTTGTTATGGTAAACGATAATTGTTTACCGGCACCTCCGGCCACTTTAGTTTTTGTTGTTTGAGGTGAAACTGTAAATACAAAATCGACATACTCACCAATACCATAATCTTGGTCGGGGAGAAGAGTTACATTATTTTCTGTTTCTTTATTTGTAACAATAAGACGATATATCACAGATTCTCCATTTGATAGGTCTGCAAATTCACCCATTGCTACAGGAATTTTTATTTTTATTTTATCCTCTGCTCCAGGTATTGTGTCATATAAGAATCCTTTTGATCCCAAAGTATTTTTGAATGAACTTAGTGAGACAATCTCATCTGCTGTATAACTTGCTGTTAATTTGATTGATTTTCGTGTAGTGTTCTTTAAAGCATCTAATCTATATATCAACAATCCGTATTTATTTAAATCAAGTGTTACATCAAGCGAGAATGTTGCTGTGGCAGTAGTAGGAATTGCATTTAACTTAACTTGTTGACCTTGAGTAAAGTTATAATCAATAGGTCCGTTTGCAATACCTACTCCAAGGCTAATCTCTGCTGCTACAATAGTTGTTGCATCTGCGGCTGATTTAATAGTTGGAGCACCCAAGTTTGATGATTTTGAAACTACTGTATATACAGCCTTATAAACTTGCGATTTAACGCCATCAACCATTGCTATGGCTTTAAGAGTAATCATTCCCTCTTGCAATGTGTTTATTGCAACTGAATCACCATTAGTTATTGAAGGTGAATTTTCGTCAGGGTCAAAACCGTCTATTGTATAGTATATAACAGCATTATTATCGGGATATGTTACCTGAATATTTGCTTTATCTCCAATATTAAAGTATGTCTCTCCAGGAGCATCAAAAGTTATATAATTTGCATCATCTACAATGTCAATCTCAAAGTCGTATGCACGACCTTGGTTAATTACGCAATCATTAAAGATAGTTGAAGTCCAATCGTCCGATGAGCCTAAATTATCGTAATATATAACACGCATACGGTAAGTTCCACACTCTGCAGAAGCCGGTATCGAAATTTCTCTGTTATAACCAACTGCAGCTTCAAAAGAGTTTTCTGCAGAAGAACTTACTATTCCCAGATTTTCGCCATCATCTAAGAAGTCTTTATCGTTATTCCAGTCAACAAATATTGCTTGTTGTGTTTGGTCAAGTTCCGGCTCTGCAGTATTAGATCGTAAACTAATATTAGTAAGCCAAGACTTAAAGTTTAAGGTTATAGTTTCAGTCCCTTTCTTTACCATTATGTCATTACCAGTCTTATCAATCAATGCTCCTGATGTTGTCGGAATAAGATTCTCTTCATTATGTTTATAGAATGCCGAAACCTCTGCATCGATACGAGGAAGACCTGATTCATTAGTTGCCTCAAATACCACTGTTGTTAAATCGCCTGCTGTTGCTGTTACAGATGCCAAATATCTGTTTACTCTTCGTTCATCATCTGTACCTGAACCATTTTCATATTTAAGTCGCATTGTAGGATAGTCTCCCTCAAATACTGCAACATAATCTTCGTTGCGTAATATAGTTGTTTTGAATGGGTTTGTTGTTGTTACAGGTTTTACAACCTCTTCTCCGTTTTCTGTTGTTTTCAATCCCCAGTACATGAAGTGAGCATCATTATTTGAAGTTGCTGTTAATGTTACATCAGCTGCATTATCAACAAATCCATTTGCATCAACACCCGAAATTTCAGCAATACCCCAAGCTCTGTTATTGGTTGTAACTGTTACTTTCCATAGTTTTACAAGGTTTGCCACATAGGTAGTATCTTGGGTAGAGTTATCAACATACTCCTTATCTGTAGAGACTTCGTTACCTAAAACATCAGTCCACTTAACAAAACGATAACCATCTTTTGGCTCTACATTGATTGTAATATCACCAGATGCTGTTAATGTAGTTTGCTCAAGACCATTGATTGTTACGCTCTCAGCAGCATCTGAAGGTCTTACCAGAACCGAAACTGTACGCTTAGGAAGATCTTTTACTACAAATACAAAGTCGAGGTAACCACCTTGAGAAAGAGATTCCTTACAAGCATTACCTTCAAAAGATCCCGATGCCGAACGAATAACAACTATATCTCCACCTTCAAGATCATTACTTATTGTAATAGGGAATGAGGCAATATTTCCTGAGGTAGATATCTTACCATCTTGAGCCATATTTGTGAAAGCTAAACCTGCAGCGTCGCTTCCCTCGTATGGACCATATATTGTTGTAAATCCATCTCCTTCGTTAATAAACAACTCTACATCAGCCCAGTTTTTCATATATTCTACATTCAACGTAAAGGTTGCTCCCGGCTCAACAAGAATTGCCTTTGTTGCTCCCCATTGTGCAGGTTCTCCCAAATCGGATTGAACCTCACCAGCATTCTTCATATTAAATGCAGTACCAACTATATCAATATTCTCAACTCCTTCTCCATCAGATATTGATGCTGATTGAACCGTAAATACATTTCCACTCTTAACAAAAGTTGGTTTACATATTTGCTCATAAGCCTCCGGAGCAAAATAGGCCTCTACCTTGTATGTTCCTAATTCTACATCAATTGTAGAGGTAGATTTCAATCTGATTTGGTTAGTTGAAGTGTTTTTAACAACCCAACGATCAAAGATGTAACCCTCATCAGCTACTGCTGTTAATTGAACTATTTCTCCTACATTACCAGAAATGCTACCCTCAACAACATCTTCACCTTTCATAACTTTACCAAATTCAGTAGGCACTGTTACAGACACAACTCCTTGTTGAATATATTTAGCTGTTAAGTTTAGTGATGTTGTTATATTTGTTGCATTGTAAACAAGCTCTCCTGTTAATTTCTCATTACCGTTGTACCAACCATCAAAAACATATCCTGCATTTGGAGCAGATGCTGTAAATGTTGCTGAGCCTCCTGCACTTACCGATGTTGGAGATACTGTTGCTGTACCGCCACCTGCAGGCTCTGCTGTTGCTGTTAGAGGATAACCCATTGCAACTACACTTATTGCAGATGAGTAGTTTCCATTGTCATAAGGTTTTGCTGCTCCATCCCATACAGGTGGGTTTAAGACACTTCCATTGTTTTTAAATTTGACTACATATACTCCGCTTTGTGTCTCTCCCGCATGGTCTCCCTCTTTTACAGTACCTCTCAACAGAACTGTTAGATATATTTTACCAAACAGATCTCCGTTAGAGACTGTCACATTACCTCCATTGTATAACAATTTGGAGGTAGAGAATTTTGTTTTATCAGATTTGGTATCCTCTATTCCATCAGGACTGGCGTCAGTATAGTTTTCTACACCATAATTTGGGAACGCCATATATTTTCCGTCTGATGTACGGAAATCAAAGTAATTGCCATCTACCTCACAAGTGAATTTTGCAGTTTCAGGCAACTGCATATTCTCTGTATATTTAGCAACTTCCAATGTTCCGTTATTGTTATAAATGTAAGCCTTATTTTCGTTGTGTCCAACTATAAATGAGTATAAAACTCCATTAGTAGGTAACTCAATATCGGTTGCTGTATAGTAAGTATTAATAGCATTTTGCAATGTTATACCCGCTGCAGCAGTTGGATTAGCCTCTGCTGCTACAATTGCATTTTGCAATGTTGTGCGAGCAGAAGAACCTTGTTTTGGATAGCCTACACCTGTGTTGCTTATTATCTCTTTAGCAGAGACTATTAATTCCTCGGTTGCAGCTCCTGATACTATTCCTATTTCATATACATTACTGTAATAGCTACCATTAGTGTGT
>JAZONU010000059.1:0-3482 GCA_045654605.1 Candidatus Caccoplasma sp.
GTAACAAGTAAAAAGAACGGTAATTCCATCTTTCTTCCTGCTGCGGGCTATCACTTCTACATCACTCCCGGCGATGCAGGCATTTACGGCTACTACTGGTCGAGTTCGCTCTATGCGGACGCCAGCAGCGGTGCCTGCAACTTGGACTTCGGTTCGAACAGCGTGTACGGGAGCAGCTACTACCGTTTTAGCGGGTTCTCTGTGCGAGCGGTTTGCGAGTAGTGTGCTTCGCTACAATTAGGAATTAGAAATTAGGAATGAGGAATTTTCTAAATTTCTATGTTTTGCTACTCAATAATAGTTTTTAGAACAACGAAAATTGTCCGAAAAAGAAGTAATTGGGCAAGTAGGGCCACAGCATGCTGTGGTCGAAGTAAATGCTTAACAAAATTGTCTAAAGTATTTTATGGTAATGAATTTAAAATTGACATTTAGTCAATTTTAATTACTCTATAATTATCAAAAAATGTGCTTACTCGCAAATTTCTAATTTACCTACCAACCATTATATGTTTTTAAAATAGAAATCCAAAATCTGCCCTGCTGCAGTAAAGGGGCTTTGTTGTGAGTTTAGAACTAAATTCTCTTTCTCTGCTAACATCTCTGCAATGTCGGGATTGTTGAAGAAATGCGATTTTAATTTGTCGTTTATGGTTTCAAGCATCCAATATCTTGCCTGTTCGTTACGTTTTCTGTTGAAGTATCCGTTTTGCTTAACAAAATCGATGTATGAGTATATCATATCCCACACCTCTTTTATGCCAAGGTCGTAGTATCCTGAGTAGGTCAATACCTGTGGGCTCCAACCCGATGCTGTTGGGGGAAATAGATGCAGTGCATTACGGAAGTGAGCTTGTGCAAGTTTTGCCTTTTCGATATTATCGCCATCGGCTTTGTTTATGACAATACCATCAGCCATCTCCATAATACCTCGTTTAATGCCTTGAAGTTCGTCGCCTGTTCCTGCAAGCTGTATAAGCAAAAAGAAATCTACCATTGAGTGAACTGCAGTCTCTGATTGTCCAACACCTACGGTTTCCACAAAAATAGTGTCAAACCCTGCTGCTTCGCACAGAATAATACTTTCGCGGGTTTTTCTTGCAACACCACCAAGCGAACCAGCCGAGGGCGAAGGGCGGATAAATGCATTCTTCTCAACCGAAAGTCGTTCCATTCGGGTTTTATCTCCAAGAATTGAGCCTTTGGTTATTTCGCTGCTGGGGTCTATTGCAAGAACAGCAAGTTTGTGACCTCCATTTACAACGTGTAATCCAAACGAATCTATTGAGGTGCTTTTACCCGAACCGGGTACTCCTGTTATTCCAATCCTCACCGAATTGCCCGAGTAGGGTAGGCAAAGTCTTATAACCTCTTGAGCTATCTCTTGGTGTGCAGGGAGATTGCTCTCTATAAGAGTAACAGCTTGACTTAATATTGAGATATCCCCTTTAAGGATGCCTTCGGCATACTCTTCTGCTGTAAACTTCCTACGTGTAATCCCTCGTTTTTTTAGGTAAGGATTTACAGAAGGTTGTTGTTCCACTCCACTATTGACATTTAGTCCTGTAAATTCTGCACTATTTTCGAAATGCTCCATAATATATACTATTTAAGAGTGGCTGTTACTTGAACCTCTATTTCGCTTTTTTGAGAATCGTTGGTTATAATAGTAACCGTTTCATTAACAATTCTGCTTTTGCTTTTGGTGGGGTTTATGGTAATGGATAGTGAACAGCTTCCTTTAGGCTTAATCTCGTCAGAGTTTATTTTTGCATTTATAACTTGCGAAGAAGAAGATACTTTGCGTATGATTAAGTTTCCGTTTCCCATGTTGCTTATCTTAATTTCGCAATTAGATGGGTGTAATCCACTAATCTCTCCTAAATTAACTAAAACCTTTTCAATTTCTGCCTTTGGGCGTTTATTCCCTTGTTTGCTGAAATCCTCTGAGATATTTGATGTAATAGCAATTTTTTTATTCATGGTGCGAGAGTTTGCTCTCTCTGCACTAATTAGAAATTCATCAACTTGTTTGCCCCAATCATTACATATTTTACTATCGTATGTAACTTTTATTTTTCCCCTCTCACCGGGGTTTAGATTTTTAGGGAGTGGCTCAATTTTTATGTAGTCGGCTAAATTGTTTATTTTTATCGTAAGGGGTACATCGGAACTATTCCAAGTGTCAAACACCAACTCTTTCTTTTCGCCTTTAACTATATTTCCCATGTCGTATGATACGGCTTTGAGTTTAAGACCATTTATATAGTATTTGTAATTTTCATTGTCGGCGTTTGCAATAACATTCCCCTTTATAATGAGGTTGGTTTCGGCAGGAGTTCCGTTTGTCGTTATTTTAACAGATTTATTAAATGCACCGGGGCGTCCTATTGCAGAATATTTTACATTAATAACTCCGCTTTTACCCGGAGCAATTGGAGCTTTTGGATAGCTGGGGACGGTGCATCCGCAAGTAGCTTTTGCCTTAACTATTAGCAAAGGAGCATTGCCAACATTTTTAAATTTGAATGAGTAGTTCACAAAATTTTCCTCTTCCGAAAAGGTTCCAAAATCGTGGACAATCTCTTCAAATTCAATCTTTGCTTGGGCATTAATACCCAGGCAAAATATTAATGATATAAAAAGTAAAGCTACCTTTTTCATAAGTCATTATGTGTTCTCTATTTTAATTCAGGAATAACATTACCCGAGATAATAAGAGTTATCTTTTCATTGGGAACATTTGTGTATATACTAATGTTTTTTGAAAAGCCACCAGGGCGTCCTTTTGCGTGATATGTTACGCTGATAACACCGCTATCGCCGGGGGCAATAGGTGCTTTGGGGTAGGTTGGCGCAGTACATCCGCAAGAGCTTGTAGCACGAGAAATTATTAAAGGAGCATTACCCTCATTGAAAAACTTAAATTCACAAGAGGCGTCTCCGTCAGCCTCCTTTATGTTACCATAATTGTGTGATTTCTTTTCAAAAACAATTTTAGGAGTTGCATCTTGAGCAAAAATTGCCACAGAGAAAATAAACGCAGTTAGTATAGAACAAATGTATTTCATAATTATAAAAATTAAAAATTATCTTATGTAACTTAGACAAAAAATAGAGTATAAGGTTTACACCTTAATTCTCATAACATAGTCGTTGGCAAAAAATCCACAACCCAAATCAAAATCGCCGCTTTCAATAATCTCCCATCCCATTTTTTTGTAGAATTCTAATGTTGGATTTTCTCTATTAACATTCAATGTGATGGTTGCTCCTTCAGGAGAGAGTTCTCTGACGTGTTTGTAAACTTGGTTCATCATTTCGCGACCAATGTTTTGTCCGTGCATATCAGAGCGGAGGTAGAACTTGTGCAGGTGAAATAGACATTCATTCTTTCTCTCAATTGCAATATATCCGCAAGGCTCACCCATGCAGAACACAATGTAGAAGGTGTTGTTATTCTGCATTTGGCGGAGGATACT
>JAZONU010000060.1:0-2715 GCA_045654605.1 Candidatus Caccoplasma sp.
ATGTTTTGTTGCAATAGGGTCAAGAGCAGATGTTGGCTCATCCATTAAAAGCACATCAGGTTTCATCGCCAATGCACGAGCAATACATAACCTTTGTTGCTGTCCTCCTGAAAGGAAAGTACCTTTCTTATTTAATACATCTTTAACTTCATCCCATAAAGCAACACTTCTCAAACAACGCTCAACTGTTGCATCTTTTTCTGCTTTTGATAATCTTATTCCATTGAGTACAAAACCAGATAAAACATTATCATAAATACTCATCGTTGGAAATGGGGCGGGACGCTGAAATACCATGCCTACTCTACGACGTACATCAATTGGTTCCATTGATAAAATATTCTCTCCATTCAACAGAATTTCGCCATCAACACGAATATTTTGATAAAGATTATGCATAAGGTTTACAGCTCTTAGTAATGTTGATTTTCCACAACCCGAAGGACCCATAATTGCAGTAATAGTGTTTCGTTCAATTGCAGCCGATACATATTTTACGGCCATAGTTTGCTTGGTATATGATACACAAGTCTTCTTAAATTCTAATATTGGTTTTACTGATTCCATTTCTTTGCAAGATATTTAGCTGTAATATTTAAAGTAAGAACAAATAATAAAAGGAAGAGAGATGCTCCCCAAATCAAATCTTGGAGATTAGGGTCGTTAAAAAATTCCCAAATCAATAAAGGAACTGCCGAGATTGGCTTATCTATAGAAAAACGAATTAAAGAGCAACCTAAAGCGGTAAACATTAAAGGTGCTGTTTCTCCTATTACTCGAGATATAGCAAGTAGCACTCCCGTAAAAATACCTCCAAATGCTGCAGGTAATTGTACTTTTAACATTACTCGTGCTTTATTGCCTCCTAATGCTAAGCCTGCTTCCTTAAGAGATGTAGGGAGAATCTTCAATGTCTCCTCAGTTGAACGAATGATAAGAGGTAACATCATAATACATAATGCAACACTCCCGGCAATAGCTGAATAGCCTTTCATTGGTACAACAACCCATATATATGTTATGATACCAATAATAACAGAGGGTGTTCCTTGTAACAAGTCTGTTAAATAACTAACTATCTTTGCAAAGCGAGATTTACTATTTTCTGCTAAAAATGCACCACATAAAATTCCAATTGGAACAGCAAAAATAATAGCCATACATAACATTATCATAGTTCCTATTATACCATTGGCAATACCTCCGGGTATTGGATCTCCTGCTTCAATGGCTTTCATTGCCTTATATGCAGTTGGTGTTGGTTCTGTAAAAAAAGACCAAGAAAGTTGATCATATCCACGCAATAAAACTTCACCTAAAATTGCAAGCAAAGGTACAGCTGTAAGTGTAGCAAGAAGACAAATCACCCATAACATCAACTTATCTTGAGTTAATCGATTTTTTAATTTAAATGTACTCATCATAGTTTAAGATATTCTTGCTCGTTTAATCATTATCTTACCAATCATATTAATTGCCGCGGTAATCAAGAATAGAATAAGTCCTATGGCAATTAGTGATGAAAGACGTAAGTCATCTGCCTCTCCAAACTGATTGGCAATAATAGATGCCATTGAATTTCCTGTTGAAGTAATTGAATCTGGCAAATTATTTGTATTCCCTATTAACATTGTAACTGTCATTGTCTCTCCTAACGCTCTACCTATAGCCAATATGTATGAAGAGAAAATTCCTGAACCTGCTACAGGGAAAACAACTTTTTTTATAACCTCTGCACGTGTTGCACCAAGGCTATATGCTCCTTCTTTCAAATCGTTAGGAACCATTTTTATAAACTCAGCACTCAGCGATGCAGCATAAGGAATTATCATAATTGCCAAAACCAATGATGCAGTAAGAATACCAGAACCCTGCTCTGAAATATTCAATGCCATAATAATAGGACGTAGTGTATAAAATCCCCACAATCCATAAATTATTGATGGAATACCTGCCAATAAATCTGTAACCGTACTTAATAATGTAGCAACCTTTGTGCCTTTAAAATACTCCCCTACAAACAAAGCTACCGGTAACGAAAAAGGAATACAAAAAATAAGAGCCAATAATGTGGTCATTAATGTACCTGTTATAAATGGCAGAGCTCCATACTGCTCTGATCCTTCTGTATAGCTCCAATCTGAGGATGTAAGAAATCGAAAGAATCCGAAATGCTCAAAAGCATTGTATGCATCAGTGACGAGGGTATATACAACACCCCCGCACACTATCGGCATTATCAATGCTGCTATAAACAATACTATTCTATATATTTTATCGTTCATAGAACTTATTTATTCTAATATTGTTACTCCGTCGTATGTAACTGTTTTTAAATTTGTCAAACTTAATTCTTTTGCCTTATCAGGTAGAGGAGCATAGTGAACCTCTGATGTAATGTTTTGCACCTCATCAGAAAGTATATATTTAACTAAATCGAGGGTTGCGATAGCTTGATCCTTTGTACGATTAGAGTAATTTTGCTCCTTATAAATAATCATCCAAGTGAATGTAGAGATTGGATATGCTCCTTCTGCATCAGAATTGGTAATTGAGCAACGAGTATCAGTAGGTATTACACCAGAAGCTGCGGCTGAAATACTTGTAGCTGTGGGTTCTACCATTTCACCCCTTTGATTTTGAATCTTTGCATAAGATATTTTTTGAGCAAACGCATACTCCGAACCAACATATCCAATAGTATTCTTAGTTTGT
>JAZONU010000061.1:0-6040 GCA_045654605.1 Candidatus Caccoplasma sp.
TCGTGGTATCGACAAAAACGAAATCAAACGTGGTATGGTTATCTGTCACCCAGGACAAGTTAAACCTCACTCAGAGTTCAAAGCTCAAATCTACGTTCTTACTGAGAAAGAGGGTGGACGTCACACTCCATTCCACAACAACTACCGTCCTCAATTCTACATCCGTACATTGGACGTAACAGGAGAGATTACTCTTCCTGAGGGAACTGAGATGGTAATGCCTGGAGACCACGTTTCAATCAACGTTAAACTTATTGCTCCTGTAGCATGTAGCGAAGGTCTTCGTTTCGCAATCCGCGAGGGTGGACGTACAGTAGGTTCTGGTCAAATCACTGAGATTATCGACTAATCTTAAGATTAAGAATAAACCACAGCCGACTTAGAAATAGGTCGGCTGAATTTACGGGTGTAGCTCAGTTGGTAGAGCACTGGTCTCCAAAACCAGGTGTCGGGAGTTCGAGCCTCTCGACCCGTGCAAAATTCTACGAATATGAAAAAATTATTTGCTAATATAAAGAACTCTTATGATGAATTAATTCATAAGGTGTCTTGGCCAACTAAGTCTGAGTTGAGCAATAGTGCTGTTGTAGTTATGACCGCTTCCCTCATAATTGCATTAGTCGTGTATGCGATGGACCAGTGCTTTGAGAACGTTCTTGAATTCGTTTACAAAATTATTTAATTTGTGTAAGGATTATGTCTGAGACAGTGAAAAAGGCACCCAAAAGAGGGTGGTTCGTTTTGCGTGCCATCAGCGGTAAGGAGCTTAAAGTCAAAGAATATCTTGATGCAGAGATTGCGAAAAGTGATCTCGGCAAATATGTGTTCCAAGTCTTGATTCCTACCGAGAAAGTATATTCAGTACGCAATGGAAAACGAATAACAAAAGAACGCAATCTTTATCCCGGATATGTTTTTGTTGAAGCTTGTTTAGTAGGTGAAGTACCACATATACTTCGAAATACTACTAATGTGATAGGCTTTTTGGGTGGAGGAATTGATCCTGACCCATTACGTCCATCTGAGGTAAACAGAATGTTGGGATCTGTTGATGAGCATCAAGAGGTTGAAGAACCAATGATTCCTTACACTGTAGGAGAGAGTGTTAAAGTAACATTCGGTCCTTTCAGCGGATTTACAGGAATTATCGAAGATGTAAACAACGAAAAGAGAAAACTAAAAGTAATGGTTAAGATATTCGGACGTAAAACACCGTTGGAACTTAACTTTATGCAAGTAGAAAAAGAGTAATTTGCGTGGTTACGAACGTGAAACTCTAATGATTTAACAATCTAAACAAACAAGAGAAAAATGGCTAAAGAAATTGCTGGACAAATTAAATTGCAAATAAAAGGTGGTGCAGCAAACCCCTCTCCCCCAGTAGGACCTGCATTGGGTTCTAAGGGTATCAACATTATGGAGTTTTGCAAGCAATTCAATGCCCGCACTCAAGACAGAGCAGGAAAAGTACTTCCCGTAGTTATTACATACTATGCGGACAAAACTTTTGATTTTATCGTTAAGACTCCTCCCGTAGCAATTCAATTGCTTGAGGTTGCAAAAGCAAAATCAGGATCGGCAGAGCCTAACCGTAAAAAAATTGCTTCAATCACTTGGGAACAAGTCAAAGTTATTGCTCAAGATAAAATGGTTGACTTAAACTGTTTTTCACTAGAGTCAGCAATGACTATGGTTGCAGGCACAGCTAGAAGTATGGGTATCACCGTAACAGGAGAATTCCCGGTTAATAACTAATAAACTTCAATTGAAATGAGTAAATTGACAAAAAATCAAAAAATTGCCTCTGAGAAAATTGAAGCAGGGAAGATGTACTCACTCAAAGAAGCTGCTGAATTGTTGAAAGAGATTACTTTCACAAAATTCGATGCATCAGTTGATATTGACGTGCGTTTGGGCGTAGACCCTCGTAAAGCCAACCAAATGGTAAGAGGTGTTGTATCTCTACCTAACGGAACAGGAAAACAAGTACGCGTGTTGGCACTATGTACCCCTGATCAAGAAGCAGACGCTAAAGCTGCAGGAGCAGATTATGTAGGATTAGACGAGTATATCGAGAAAATCAAAGGTGGTTGGACCGATATCGACGTAATTATAACAATGCCCGCTATTATGGGTAAACTTGGAGCTCTTGGACGTGTATTAGGACCTCGTGGTCTTATGCCTAACCCAAAGAGTGGAACAGTAACCAACGAGATTGGTAAAGCAGTAAAAGAGGTAAAACAAGGAAAAATCGACTTTAAAGTTGATAAAGGTGGTATCGTACACACATCAGTAGGAAAAATCTCATTCGATGCGCAAAAAATTGCTGAGAACGTTAAAGAGTTTATGGCTACAATCATCAAACTTAAACCTACTGCAGCTAAAGGAACATACGTTAAAAGCGTATATCTTTCAACTACAATGAGCCCCGGTATCAAAGTTGATCCTAAAACTGTTGAAGAGATTTAAAAACTAAAGCACTATGAAAAAAGAAGATAAAGGCATTATTATTGAAAAGATTGGTGCTACTCTAAAAGAGTACAGCCACTTCTACCTTGCCGATACAACATCTCTCGATGCAGAGGCTACAAGCGCATTGCGTCGTGCGTGCTTTGGTAAGGAGATCAAATTAATGGTTGTTAAGAACACTTTGTTGAAAAAAGCACTTGAGACTCTTGAAGGAGATTACTCACCACTTTATTCAGCATTAAAAGGTTCAACCGCTTTGATGCTTTCAAACACAGGTAACGCACCTGCAAAACTTATCAAAGAGTTTGCAAAGAAAAACGATAAAGTACGTTATAAAGCAGCTTATGTAGAGGAGTCATTCTACGATGAGACACAACTTGATGCACTTGTTGCAGTTAAGAGCAAAAACGAACTTATCGCAGACGTTATCGCTATGTTGGAGAGCCCAGTACAAGGAGTTATCTCAGCTCTTGAGTCTGGAGCAAACACCATACACGGAGTTTTGGAAACTCTTGAAAAAAAATAATCAAAAATTAAATTGTAAAACATTATTAAATTATAACTAAAATGGCAGACATTAAAGCTTTTGCAGAACAATTAGTAAACTTGACCGTTAAAGAGGTAAGTGAGCTTAAACAAATTTTGAAAGATGAGTACGGAATCGAGCCTGCTGCAGCAGCAGTAGCAGTAGCAGCCGGACCTGCAGCAGCAGCTGAGGTAGCTGAGGAAAAATCTTCATTCGACGTAGTACTTAAAGCAGCTGGAGCAAACAAACTTGCAGTTGTTAAAGCAGTTAAAGAACTTACAGGTCTTGGCTTGAAAGAGGCTAAAGAGATGGTTGATGGCGCACCAAGCGTAATCAAAGAAGGTCTTGCTAAAGCAGACGCAGAAGGTTTGAAAAAACAACTTGAAGAGGCAGGAGCAGAAGTTGAACTTAAATAATACTTCCTGTTTTCAGGCTTATGGTAAAGAGACCTCAAAAGGTGAGGGCTCTTTACCTTTTTGTGCATTAAATTAATAAGTCATCTAAATCTCTCATTTTCAGCACATAAGAGAGTGATGTGAGTGCTACAACAACCACTTTCGTTAAAAAAGTTTAGATACTTTATAAATTCAAATAATTAATTGCGTACAATGGCTTCGAACGAAAAACAGCGAATAAATTTTGCTTCCATTAAAAATCCACTATCTTATCCTGATTTTTTGGAAGTACAATTAAAATCATTCCAAGATTTTCTCCAATTGGACACCCCTCCAGAAAAACGTAAAAACGAGGGTCTATATAAAGTATTTGCAGAGAACTTTCCTATCACTGATACTCGCAATAACTTTGTATTGGAGTTTTTAGATTATTACATTGATCCCCCACGATATACAATAGACGAATGTCTCGAAAGAGGACTAACTTATAGTGTGCCATTAAAGGCAAAACTAAAATTATATTGTACCGACCCCGAGCACGAGGAGTTCGAAACAAAAATTCAAGACGTATATTTAGGGCCCATCCCTTATATGACAGAGAAGGGTACCTTTATCATAAATGGAGCAGAACGTGTAGTAGTATCACAATTACACCGTTCTCCAGGTGTATTCTTCGGTCAAAGTTTACACACAAATGGTAAAAAGTTATACTCTGCGAGAATCATTCCGTTCAAAGGATCTTGGATAGAATTCGCAACAGATATAAATAATGTTATGTACGCTTACATCGATCGTAAGAAGAAGTTACCTGTAACAACACTTCTTCGTGCAATCGGATTTGAGAGCGACAAAGATATACTTGATATATTTGGATTGGCAGACGAGGTAAAAGTAACCAAAACAAACTTAAAGAAATGTTTAGGACGTCGTTTGGCAGCACGTATATCACGCACAAGCGTTGAGGATTATGTTGATGAGGATACTGGAGAGGTAGTATCAATTGAGCGTTATGACCTTGTAGTTGAACGTGAGACTATACTTGAAGAGGAGCACATCGATATGATTTTGGAGGTTGGAACACCTTCAATTCTATTGCATAAAGATGATCAAGTAACATCTGACTATGCAATAATCTACAATACACTTAAAAAAGACTTAAGTAACTCGGAGAAAGAGGCTGTAACACACATTTATCGTCTATTGCGTAGTGCAGATCCTGTTGATGATGCAAGTGCAAGAGAGGTAATCAACAACCTATTCTTCTCTGACAAACGTTACGATTTAGGAGAGGTAGGACGTTATCGTTTGAATAAAAAGTTGAACCTTTCAACATCTCCTGATGTAAAAGTCTTAACAAAAGAGGATATCGTAGAGATTATCAAATATTTGATAGAATTAATCAACTCTCACGCTGACGTAGATGATATTGACCACTTGAGCAACCGTCGTGTACGTACCGTAGGAGAGCAACTATATAACCAATTTGGTATAGGATTGGCACGTATGGCACGCACAATACGCGATCGTATGAATGTCCGCGACAACGAGGTATTTACACCCGTTGAGTTGATAAATGCCAAAACAATATCATCGGTAATCAATACCTTCTTCGGAACCAATGCATTATCTCAATTCATGGATCAAACTAACCCATTGGCAGAGATAACACACAAACGTCGTATGTCAGCGTTAGGACCTGGTGGACTTTCTCGTGAAAGAGCCGGATTTGAGGTTCGTGACGTACACTACACTCACTACGGACGCCTATGTCCAATTGAGACACCAGAGGGACCAAACATCGGTTTGATTTCATCATTGTGTGTATATGCAAAGATAAACGATTTAGGATTTATTGAGACTCCTTATCGTAAGGTTGAAAATGGAAAAGTAGATCTTTCTGAAAACGGAATAACATACTTAACAGCTGAGGTAGAGGAGAACCAAATAATAGCACAAGGAAATGCTCCGCTAAAAGAGGACGGAACATTCATTCGTACTCGTGTAAAATCACGTTTGAATGCCGACTTCCCAGTTGTGGCACCAACAGAAGTGGCTTTGATGGACGTATCGCCCACACAAATTGCCTCAATTGCAGCATCATTAATTCCTTTCCTTGAGCACGACGATGCTAACCGTGCGTTGATGGGATCTAACATGATGCGACAAGCAGTACCACTATTAAGAAGCGAAGCTCCTATCGTTGGAACAGGATTGGAGGGACAACTAATCCGCGACTCACGCACACAAATCACAGCAGAAGGAAGTGGAGTAATTGAGTATGTAGATGCAACTACAATACGCATCAATTACGACCGCACTGAAGAAGAGGAGTTTGTAAGTTTCGAGCCATCGGTAAAAGAGTACAATATCCCTAAATTCCGTAAAACCAACCAAAGTACAACAATCGACCTTCGTCCTATTTGCAAAAAAGGACAAAGAGTTGTTGAGGGCGATATCCTAACAGAAGGATACTCAACAGAGAACGGAGAGTTGGCTTTAGGACGTAACCTTAAAGTTGCCTTCATGCCATGGAAGGGTTACAACTATGAGGACGCTATTGTACTTAACGAGCGTATAGTTCGTGAAGATATATTGACTTCAGTTCACGTTGACGAGTATACCCTAGAGGTTCGTGAAACAAAACGTGGAA
>JAZONU010000062.1:0-1144 GCA_045654605.1 Candidatus Caccoplasma sp.
TTTTAAAATAACAATAGTTGATGGAGTGGATGATAATCAAGAAACATCGTCTATAGAGTCAGAAACAGAGGAGAACAATATTGAGCCCCAAATTGTTGAATCTCAAACGACTGAATTTCAAGTACAGGAAGAGAGTAAAACAGAAGAGTCTGTTACTAAAGAGGTAAAAGAGAATGAAGAGAGTAAAACCGTAAAAAAAGAGAAAATTATAGAAACAATAGAACGCGGAAAATTTTTAACAACCATAGCAGAGAAATATTATGGTGATAAAATATTCTGGGTTTATATCTATAGGGAGAATAGCGATAGAATATGGAATCCAAGGGATTTGAAAGCAGGATTTAAAGTTGTTGTTCCGGATGCAGCAAAGTATAATATAGATTCCTCAAATCCAGAATCTGTTAAAAGAGCAAAAGAGCTTGAAAAACAGATATTATATGAAATAGAGTAGTGGTATAATGGATAATCAATTTGTTATTTTTAACAAATCTAATCGTTAAATTTTATATTATTGCAGTAATTTTGTAACTAATAATTGAAATTAATTTTAAATATATTCTAAGATATGGGTCAAATGGTTGATATTCGAGAGCTTAACGAACTGATTGAACGTAAAAGTTCGTTTGTGAATACAATTACAATGGGAATGGACAAGGTTATTGTTGGACAAAAACATCTTGTTGATTCTCTGTTAATAGGTTTATTGTCAAATGGACATATATTATTGGAAGGAGTGCCTGGATTGGCAAAGACTTTGGCAATAAAATCATTGGCATCGTTAATAGACGCCAAATATAATAGAATTCAATTTACTCCTGATTTACTACCTGCAGATGTTGTAGGAACAATGATATATAGCCCATCAAAAGAGCAGTTTCAGGCGAAGAAAGGTCCTATATTCTCAAATTTCGTATTGGCAGACGAGATAAATCGTGCTCCAGCAAAGGTACAAAGTGCTCTATTGGAGGCAATGCAAGAACGTCAGGTAACAATAGGTGAGAATACATTTGCCCTTGATGATCCTTTCCTTGTAATGGCAACACAAAACCCAATTGAACAAGAGGGTACATATTTACTTAGTGAAGCACAGTTAGATAGATTTTTATTAAAGGAAAAGTTAACTTATCCTAAGTCGGATCGTAGC
>JAZONU010000063.1:0-4250 GCA_045654605.1 Candidatus Caccoplasma sp.
ATCCATGGGCTTGGTTGATGTGTCTGCTTAAATCCTCTTATAATAGTATCTGTATAGGTGTACATCCAGCCACTCCTATTTTCACCTGTCTGTGGCGACCAAAAATTCACTCCCCAAGGCACTGCCACCGCTGGATATGTGTTTCCATGCGAAAAGCTAAATGTCGATTCTGTACCCATAAGAGGATTAACATAATCGACCAAATTCTCAGCAACAAGCGAAAATTTAAGAGTAAACAATAGTATTATTATTGAAATTTTCCTTCTCATAATTATAATTTTACTATTGCAAATATAATGAATTAGAGTTTTATAGACAATAAGTAATAATAATATTTTAGATATAAAAATACATATATTTAATTGACACTTAATATATTAAGAAGTAAACAAGTGCAAAATATTAAAATTTTTTAATTAATTTATTTGCTTATTTTTTTGCAAATATAAAAAACAAATGTATCTTTGCACTCGCAAAATGCAAATGCGAAAATAGCTCAGTTGGTAGAGCATAACCTTGCCAAGGTTAGGGTCGCGGGTTCGAGTCCCGTTTTTCGCTCCAATGGTTTCGCCCGGATGGTGGAATCGGTAGACACGAAGGACTTAAAATCCTTTGGCTATAATACGGCTGTGCGGGTTCAAGTCCCGCTCCGGGTACCGAGAAAAAGCTCTTGTTTCGACAAGAGCTTTTTTCTGTTTATAGCAAAATAGCTTAAATAATAAATCAAATATTTTTTGATTTATAGCGAATTTTTCTACTTTTGCAGGAGATTAACAGGAAACCCGTCTGACGGGAGAATGACGAATTATTTAACAAATTAAGACATAAGGATTTAAGAAGAAATTTAGTATATAATTACAAAATAAATTTGAACGTTTAGTAGTTATTCTCAAAACTGAAAACCGCCAATTTTTATAGATACGAGAATAAGCGTACTGAAACAGTTCATGCCTATGCGAGGCGTGGATTGTTTGTGCTTATCTGTATCAATGGTGCTTGGCGGTGCCTCAGTTTTAGATTTGACGCAAACGGTTCCGCCTTTCATTTATGATACACATTGGTAAACTTATAGAAGAGGAGATGAAAAGACAGGAGAGAACTCCTGTATGGCTCGCAAAAAAGATTAATTGCGAGCGACCCAATGTCTATTATATCTTCCGTCAAGAGTCTATTAACACCGACCTCCTTTTGCGTATATCCAAAGCTCTTAATCACAACTTCTTTATCCACTACCTTAAGGCTTACGAAGAGTAAATATTTTATACTATTTAGTATAGATAATTTACTATACCCTCCTTTCTACAATTTTAGCATAATTTAACTTTGCATTTAAATCATCTCTTATTCAAAAGAGGTGGACTTACATTATGCATTTATTATTCATTTAAAACTTTTGATATTATGAGGAAGTTAATTTATGCCCTTATGGCTTATGCTACTATTTTAGTTGGGTGTAGCGAGAAAGAGCAGGATAATCCATTCAAATTTGAAGGCAGTCAATGGATTGCAGAAGAGATTCCTTCTGAGCTTGGTTTAGACTTAAAAGGAGAACTTCTTATTGATGCTAACGTTAATGAGCAAGGCAAAATTTCGTTTGCTATTATTGCTCAAAAGAACGACAAAATGGGGGTTGAAGAGGGCGATATAATTATATTGCAATCTGATGGCTATAACATTAGTGAAAAGGACGATAGTGGTAAAAAATATAGTCTACTTGTCAAAGAGCAATTCTACTCTATTGAGTTCATAAATGAGAACACGCTAAAACTCTTTATTACTGAAGATAGCTACTACATTTTCACACGCGTTTCTAACAATTACTCTCTTTCAAATGCCAAATACTTTGACGATTTAATTGTTTCTCTTATTCCTTCTAAAGAGTATGATTGGGCTGGTGGTCAAATATCATTTTCCCTTTCTAATGGTGCACCTATTAAGAGTTTAAGTTTTGATGTTGTTCCTCAAAATGTAACAGCATACAAAGAGATGGATTCAAAATTTGACGGCAATGTTCTAACCCTTGGCCTCTACGAGGCATACGGAAATATTGCCAACGCAAGCATGGTTATCACAGCAACCGACTATAACGGCAAAGAGTATTGGTGTACTATAATGTCGAAAGGCTGGCGTCCTGCTTTTTATAAAGAAGTTGGAGAGGAGTTTAAAGAGGTAGATCCATCACAAACTTGGGAAAGAGGAGAAAATTGCTGGATTGGAGTTGAAAGTTACGAAGGAGAGGTTGAGTACATCGGAAGCACAAACTCATTTGAAGGTATAAGATACTCTAATACCCTATTCGATGCAGCAGGAAGCAGTAACAACAAAATTTGCTTCGATATTCCTCATACTAACGGATATGATACTTTTTACTTCTGGTATGGAGAAGAATATTTTTACACAGTAGAAATTGAAATAACAGATTAATAACAACAGATATGAAACGTAAATTTTTATTATTATTCTTATTCGTAACATCGGCTATATTTTCTGCCACATTGATTACTTCATGTAGTGCAGAAGACGACAATGAGGTTAAGGAGATTATATTCAGCAATGTCAATAATGGCAAGGTTACTCTTGATGAAGGCGAGGAGTTTATTATTAATTACATCATAACACCAACCGAGCTTCAGGATGTGGCCGAAATTGCATGGGAGACAACCAATAAAAGTGTTGCAAGGGTAAGAAATGGCAAAATTACAGCAGTAGGAGAAGGTACTGCAACTATTTCTGCATACTCGGGCAATGCATCGGCAAGTGTAAAAGTAACTGTTAATCCGGTAGCTGTTACATATTTTAATCTTCCAGGGACTATAAATGCATATAAGAACCAAAGAGTTAAAGTTGATGTTACCGATATTCAACCCGAAAATGGTTCAATCGCAAGTATTGAGTGGAGAATATCTGACGAGGATATTGCCACGTTAGAGATTGATGGTGGCGAACTATATATAACTGCTCTTAAAGATGGTTCTACAACCCTAACCGGCATCACCGAAAACTGTAAGAAAAGTTGTAACATAGCAGTTAAAGAGTATATTCCTGTAAGTTCGATTAATGTTAGCCTTTCAAAAAGTTCTATTTCGGTAGGCGAAACTACAACTATTAGTGCAACAGTACTTCCAAATAATGCTTCTATAAAGGATATTACATGGTCATTCTTACCATCAAGTTTAGTAGAGTTCAACGAACAAACTCTATCAGTAACAGGTACAAGATCGGGTACAGTTACAGTTAGAGCGACCTCTGTTGATGGTGTTATCGGAGAGAAGACCCTTACTATAAATCCTCCTATACTACAACTATCGTTAGAGAAAGATGATGCCGAGAATACCTCTTCAAACTATAACATTTTATGCCCCGACCAAAGTGTTGGAAAATTCAAATCATCACTACAACTTATTCTATCGTGCAACGATACAGAGATTGATATAGAGGATGCTGTATGGAAATCGTCAAACGAATCGGTGGCAACTGTAAGTTCAAATGGTTTGGTTACAGCAAAAGGTCATGGTTTTACCGATATCTCAGCAACAATAAATAACACATCTGTTAATATCAGAGTTCGTTCGGTTAAAAGTAGCGGATTTAAGTTCTCGGTAGCAAACCCTAATGATTTTAAAGTTCCTACAACATCTATTGCTACTCCAAGGAAGAAGGTAAATACCAGATATATTGACGAAGTATTCAAAAATGATACTGAAATATATAATATGTCTGATTTTTGGGAAAAAGTTGGACAAAGCTTCTCAGCATCAAGTAGCAACAGTAATTTAATCTCTGTTGTAAACACAGGCGAGGTTGACGTACTTTACCTTAAAGCCGATGCTCCAGGAAGTTCAACAATAAACATTTCGCCCAAATATGGTTCTTCTATCAATGTCGCTGTAAAGATGAGCTTTGAGAGTATGACTTTTATTGGTGCTAATACAGGTAAAGTTTATGGTACAGTACAAAATAATGGAACTATAAATATCATACAAACAAATACATCTGAAACAATATATGCTTATTGCAATGCAGGTAGCTCTTACGACAGTTCAAGTTCTTGCTTAATATACAGAGACTTAGATTATGATATAACTTGGAATTCAGACAACAAGAGTCGTAAACATCCATTCTACAATGATTATCTATTCTACACAGGAACATATAACAATTTGACGTCTACAAACTTTGGAACCTACAAATGTAATCTTTCACTTACTAAAAACTAATTTTATAAATATACGAATATGAGAAAACTATCA
>JAZONU010000064.1:0-3223 GCA_045654605.1 Candidatus Caccoplasma sp.
TATCGATGCATTTATCTTTTAACAATTGTGCTACCTTCGAATATAGTTCTACTTCGTTGGTCGATGATTGTAGAATGTCCGAAAGTATCAATCTCCTTTTAACACCTTCCGATATTGAACGTCGTGAGAGAAAGTCGAGAGCTATCTCAAGCGAGTTTATGTCCGAGTTGTAGGTGTCGTTTATTATGGTACAGCCGTTTCGTCCCTCTTTTACTTCAAGTCGCATTGCAACGGGTTCGATACCCATTAATCGTGTTGCAGCCTCTTTGGGTGAAATACCAAAACAGAAGAGCATTGTACACAAAGAGTGAATGGCATTCTCTATTGAGCCATCTTCGATAAACGGAATCTTAAAATTCTCCTCATTACCATCATATATATAGGTAATTGATGCTATGTCGTTTGATTTTGAAATATCTTTAATAAATAGAGGAGCAGATGTGTCGCTATCTGACCATCCTATCAACTCTTTGTCAGAGTATAAATTCTCTATCTCCTCTTTAACCTCTTTTTGAGAAGCATTGTATATTATGGACTTTGAGTTTTTGAAGAGTTTTAGTTTCTCGTTTAATTTTTCATTAATAGAGTTGAAATCCTCTTGGTGTGCATCTCCTATGCAGGTGAAAATTCCTATTGTAGGTGATATTATTTCACTCAAAGCATCCATCTCTCCTGGTTGCGATATTCCAGCTTCGAATATAGCCAACGTGGTACGTTGCTCCAGCTCCCATACCGAAAGCGGTACTCCAATTTGAGAGTTGTAACTGCGAGGAGAACGAGTTATGAAAAAATCAGTTTGTAATAATTGATTAAGCCACTCTTTGATAATGGTTTTTCCATTACTTCCTGTAATTCCTATAACAGGAATTTTAAATCTCTTGCGATGCGATGTAGCTATTTTTTGTAATGCTTTTATGCTGTTCTGAACCTTAATAATATTTGCTCCTTTTAATGTGGAAAATATGTTGAGGTCTTGTTCGGTAATAAAGTTTCTGACTCCTTTCTTGTATAGCTCTTCGATAAATCTATGCCCGTCGTTGCTCTTGCTTTTAATTGCAAAGAAGAGGGTGTCGTTGGGTGACTTTAACGAACGACTATCTGTGAGCAAAACAGAGATGTTAAGCTCGTCAAAAGGTACGTCATCGCATTCCAACAATGCTGTAATATCTTTTATGGAGTATTCCATTGTTATTATAGGTTGTTAATTTTGTTTTTAATTTCGGCAATCTCTAGCTCTGTGTCAATATATTTATATTTGTTGGCAAAAGCTGTTATGCTTTTTAAAAGGTTGTTTAAAAATGATTTATAACCCTCTATATCGGCACTCATTAGTCGGTGGTTAATTCCTTGTCTTATTTTGCCCCACTCCTTAATTATCTTATTTGATTCGGTAGCTATAACCTCCTCTTGCACTCGTTCCCATATGTATTCAATTGCCTTTTTTGATGGGTGAGCCATGTCGTCGGCATAAAAACGATAGTCGCGAAGTTCGTCAAGCATAATTTCGTATGTGGGTAGGTATGAGATGTTGTCTTTGAATATTTTTTGCAACTCCTCACACACAAGTAAAAGGGTGCTTTTGCTTAATGAGTTTTCGTGAATTCCGTCTTTAAGATGTCTTATAGGACTTACTGTAAGGACTATTTTTATGTTGCTATTAACCGATAAAAGTCTGTTTATTACATTCGAGAAACTCTTTGTAAGTTCTTCAATAGAGGCTCTTCTTCTAAGAAAAGAGTTTGCCGGAAGTTTATGACAATTAGCTACAATCTCTCCGCTTTCCTTTAGTTCATACACCCAAGATGTGCCAAATGTAATAAACATATAATCGGTGCTTTTAATTTTAGAAGAACATTCAAACATGCACCTATTCATGTTTTGGAGCATATACTCTTTATCGGTGTGGGAAAAAGATGAGTGGTGCGAAAAACTATGATATAGGTTTCCTGCTTTTATAAGATCTTTCTCGCAATAGGGAATATTGTCTAATAACCTGTTTATTACATTCGCAATAGATAGAGGGTTGTATAAGACTCCGAAAGGATTTAAAACCACATTGAATTTGTTTGATTTAAACAGACCTCCAATCTCATCGGCGAAACACGAACCGAAGAAAATAAACGAGTGTGAATGGTTTAATTTTTCGCCTCGCCAATCAAGAGAAACTTTTATCCTAAAATCCATAATGCAAAATTATAAAAATAATTTATTAAAAATTACACGATAATAACTTTTTAGAGTAACTTTGCTTCAACAAATAGAATATCAAATGAGAAATATTATTTCCATAACATTATTGATGTTGTTTATAATTCTTCCTCTCTCTTGCAAAAAGAGTGAGAAAGTAGAGGAGATTGTAAAATTGTATGTAGATAGACAGGACTCAACTTTGATATTCGAAATAGATAGTACGCTTTTAAGTGAGGATATTGAAAAGGGATATCTGTCAATTGGCGATATGGCTCCGTTCAATACATACACACTAATAGGAAGCATGTCTTATAAAAGAGATTATAACATAGATATATTTATGTTGCCATCGCCTGATTCGGCATGTATCGTAATGTCGGAAATGTTTAATAGAGATGATAAAGGAAACTCTTTATGGCGAATGGTAGATTCCAAAAATATATATTTCCCAATAGGGGCAGAGATAGGTTGGCCTGGTTCGGTGGTTCGTAACGATGTGGTGGATTACAGCCTGATAGCCCTTATGCCCGAAGATAAAGATTGGGTGGATACAGAAGTGTATGATAATTTGCTTGGAGTATGGCAGTTGAATATTGATGAAAAGACAATAAAGTCAATATCTCCTAAAAATGTATCGTGCATAAATGAATCGTATGGAGTACATTAAGACGTTATTGAAATTTTATTTTGGGTCTATTTGAAAATAGGCTAAAATAATACGAAACAAATTCATGGCATAGAAAAATTTACAATAAAATTTTAACAGCACTTAAACTCTCGTCAAAAACATTTCTACTATTTTATTAAATCGTACTCATATTTACGGAATCTAAAATTTAAACCTGCATAATTTTATCTGCTCTCCGATGTTTGTAAAATCTGAACATCAAGAAACATCTTACCTGCTTATTTGCAGACATCTTCAAGCTATTTCAATTATATCTTCAAAGTAAATTTATTACAAAAAAGTTTGGTTAATTGCCAAAAAATTAGTACTTTTGCGAAGTTTTTAGCGCCATAAAGTATGCACAAC
>JAZONU010000065.1:0-2721 GCA_045654605.1 Candidatus Caccoplasma sp.
GGATTCAAAAACATGATGGGAGATTGCTACTCAAAAGCATCTTCATACGGAGTGCCTTTCAACAATGCATGGTATTCATTTACGTCAAACAGTGGTGGAACTGGTGATTATAGTATTCTTAACTCTAGCTGTGTTGAATGGTTCCACTATAACGGAAAAACAGTTTCTGATGCATACTTCTTAAATTATAACTGGGGATCTTCTCAACTTGCAACATCTCAAGCAACAGCAGAAGGTAAAGGCCGTTCAGGATTTGATGTTTATGGAGGTATGGACTATCAAGGTCGTAACCAAGCATCTTTTATTGCTCTACAGAGCTATGATATTTCATTCGGTTTGTGGGGTGCTCACAATATGAATATGATTTATGAGTGTCGTGGTGAGTTGGGAGCAAGTCCTGAACAAATGCAAAAAACATATCAATTAATATCAGAGAATGTATTTTCAGGATCAAACTTCAACCCTGTAAACCGCCCAGCTATAAACTATAAACACTACCACTCAGCAAAAACTCCCGACTCTTGGGGATTTGCATCATTCATTACAGCGCGTAGTACTTTAACTCCTCAAGACGGAGGTAATTTGGCTACCGATCCATTTGTAACATACTTTAACTTGGGTAACGGAGCGTTCTTCAACTTCGAAGGTGAAAGAACATTCAATCAAGAGTGGTATAACATTGGTATGCAAGACTACTTGCCAACATGGCGTTGGTGGTGGACAAAAACATTTATGGGTAAAACAGCTTCATCTGCATCAACTGATATGACAGCTGAGTTTACTTGGGAAGACGCATGGTTCGGAGGTTCATGTTTGCAAATTTCAGGAGCAACAACACAATCATATCTACAACTATTTAAAACAAAATATCCTGTAGTAACTAACGATGTAATTAAAATCCGTTACAAAGTTGTTTCGGGAACTGGAACAATTGCATTGACAACATCAACAGAGAATCAACCAACAACAGAGATTTCTGCTACTATTGTCGCAAATGCAGAGGCTGCAGATGAGTGGAAAGAAAAAACTATTAAAGTTACAACCCGTGGAGGTATCAAAGTTAATGGCGAAACATTGGCTCTATTTGGTTTGAAATTCACTAATACTTCATCTGATTTCAAAGTGTTGATTGGAGAGTTCTCATTGACTCGTGGAACAGCAACAACTCCAAATGCTCCATCAGTTACAATGTCAAAAACAATGGCTCGCAACTACAAAGGTGTAGATATGAAGATTGTATTTGATATGTCTGCATACGATAAAAACTCTTCAGGTCGTAAACAATATGAGTCAATGTATAACACAGATGTTGATACATGGTACTACAGAATTTATACTCAACAAGAGGGATGCGACCCTGTATTGTGTACAGCAACAACATCTTGGGCAGCATATGTAGTAGGAGCTCCTTACGACCTTGAAAAAGGTGGAAAAATACGTATTGGAGTATCTGCGGTTTCATTAGACGGAACAAGTGAATCAATTCAAACTTGGGGCGACTGGCTTAATGTTCCGGCAAACCAAACAATTGAAGGATTCTCAATTGATAAACCAATCATCAAAGCAAACGAAGAGTTTACAGTATCATTTGACGACCCAACACATGCACCTGCAACATGGGTAATTAAAGCGTCAGAGAACGATGCAGTAAAAGGAACTTTCAATGCAGCATCATTTACAACATCATTGTCTGAAGAGGGAATCTATGATTTGTATATGACTATGAACGGAATGACAGAGGTTTATCGTGGTAAAATCCAAATCTCTCCGGCAGCGGTAGGAGCATTGCCAATAATTGAATCTTTCGAAGCAGATGGTAAAGAAGAAAGAGCTGATGTTGAGCCTGGTGATGTAGTTCAATTTACATACACAGGACGTCCTGACGCAGACGGTTATGTATCACGTGGATTTGCATTACGCGAGAAAGCATTTGGTATTCCTGCAAGTTTGTTAGGATTTAACAACGAGACTCCATTCTCACTAACATTCTGGGTTTACTTCAATAAATTTAATCACGAGCAAAACGGAACACAACTATTGAATGTTCGTACAGCAGCCGATGGTTATCCCGCATCAGATTGGGGTTATATTTGGAGCCAAATTCAAGTAGAAGGAGGAAGTGACGATAAAGGTAATATTTACAAAGAGGGTAACTTGATGTTTGCATACCGTTTGAGTTCAAATGCAGGAGAGCCTTTGATGGTATCTCAAGACTTCCAATTCAAACCTGAAACTTGGTACCACGTAGCATTGTGTATGGGATATACAAGCAATAGAACTTTGGATTTGTATATCAATGGTAAACTTGTAGGTTCTGGAACAGCAACTCAAAGCTTGTATGGATGGAAATCATCGAATGTAATTATGATTGGTGGACGTGCTCAATTCCGTGCAGGTGTTGACGGAACAGTTGATGAGGTTCGTTTGTATAACAAAACTCTAACAGCATCTGAGGTTAAAGCATCAATGCAACATCATTCAGGAAATATAACAGATCAAAACTTCATCGGTTATTGGGATTTTGAGGGTGAACCTGATTTGACAAACAATGTAATGTTTAGTACAGGAGCAAACAAGAACATATATGCAGGATTGTATGACCCTGCAACAGAGGTGGACTCTGAGTATAAACGTGAAGAGATTACATTTGCGGCAGGAGCTCCATTTATCTCAGGAGCTAACTATAAAAGTCGGATCGTAGCCATGTCGTTCTGTGAGCCA
>JAZONU010000066.1:0-1866 GCA_045654605.1 Candidatus Caccoplasma sp.
TGTTGTCTTCCTAAGACCGCTTGGCCCTCCGACTTGATACTGATTGCAATGCTTTCGGGTATTGTCGTCGGTATATTTATGGAAAATGATGCTACAGTTTTTGCTCCTCTTGGCACTCTATTTATACAGTTAATAAAAATGCTTGTAGTTCCGTTGGTGGCTGTCTCAATTATTTCTGGTGCAGCAACTCTCGGTGGTAGTCGTTCTGCCGGTAAAATAGGTTTTGTATCTATAGGCTTTATTATGATTACTACATTAATATCTGTTATACTTGCCCTATTTGCAGGAGAAATATTTAAACCCGGGATTGGATTGAGTCCTGAGGCGATAAATGTTATAGCATCTGCCTCTGCATCTTCTACTGAATTATCTCACAATAATGATATGTCGTTTTGGGGAATTATTATTGGTATGATTCCTGAAAATCCTATTAAAGCAATTGTAGATGGTAATATTCTTCAGATAATTTTCTTTGGGTTGTTCTTAGGTTTTGGAATATCTGCAATACCAAACGATAAGAGACAAAAACTTGTAAATGGTTTAAATTATACTCTTGAAGCACTTATATGGTGTATAACAAAAGTAATGTATATTGCTCCTATTGGTGTATTTGGGCTTATGGCTGAAGCTACAGGAACTTTTGGTTTTGATATTTTACTTAAAGTTGCTAATTTGTTGTGGATTAATTTATTAGTGGTTATTGTAATGGCATTATTAGTCTATTATCCTTTTGTGATTTTTTTATCAAGAATAGATATAAAAACATTCATTAAAAAGATGTTACGTCCACAGATTATAGCATTTTCTACATCATCATCAATGGCGACACTTCCTGTTACCATGAATGCTTGTGATGAGATGAAGATAACCAAAGAGGTGTCGGGATTTGTTATTCCTTTGGGAGCAACAATAAATATGACAGGAAATGCTATATATTATACTCTTGTTGCTATATTCTTTGCACAATTTTATGCTATTGAGTTAGCTATACCTCAATATGTAACAATAGCAATAACTGCTTCATTGGGTAGCATTGGCCAAGCAGGAGTCCCCGGCCCTACCCTTATGGTTGTTGCAGTATTAGCATCGGCAGGAATACCATTAGAGGGGTTACCTCTTTTGTATGCTTTAGACAGAATATTTGATATGGTGCGAACTGTGCTTAATATAACGGGAGATGCGGTTTGTGCTACTGTAACAGATAAGTTAGCAGTATCAAAAAAATAGAGGATTTGTTATTCAGGATAAATCATCTTTTTTGTAACGCCTCCATCAACAGTTATACACTGTCCGTTAATGAAATTATTGTTCTCATCACATAGAAATAAACATGTTCGAGCAATATCTTCAGGTTTGCCAACTCTACCTGAAAGATGAAATTCATTATCTTCTGGTCGAATAATTTCGTTTTCGTTTACATTAATCCAACCTGGGGCTATACAATTTACTGTAATATGATATTGTGCAAGAGAAACTGCTAAGGCGTGAGTCATTGACCATATACCTCCTTTAGATGCAGCATACCCTTCACTACCCTCTTCGCTTTGTAAATATCTTGTTGAACACATGTTTATAATACGTCCATATTTATTGATGTTGCCTGTATTTGATCGATGGATTGCTAACATACGCGATGTAATAAATACACTTCGTAAATTTATATTTATTATATCTTCAAAGTGTTCAACGGTACTCTCTATGATATTTTCAAAACCACCAACGCCTACATTATTGATAATTATATCAATATCTCCCCACTCTTTAAATAACGTGTTTATACAATTTTCAAATCTGTTTTTATCTCTTACATCAACAGAGTAAAATATTGCTCCTGATTTTTCAGCAACATCAAGTCGGATCGTAGCC